>JALNVE010000016.1 GCA_023227695.1 Paludibacteraceae bacterium | reverse complement strand
TTCTCACATGAAGCCACGTGGCCCGCCCTCTTATCGGATAATCCTGTATGTTGTGGTAATGGCCGAATCCATAGGATATCACTTTTTTCCTGCATTTGTCTTCGCGCACCTGCACTTTCTTCTAGCTTAACCAAATGTCAAAGCGTTCTTCGGTTTTCTCAAAATTCTCGACATCGAAGTTGTCTACTTTTACGCTTGGCAATATCTCTCTTAATAGTTGATCTGTTTCCATTCCGCAAAGATAATGCTATTCATGAATTTTGGGGAATATTCTTGTCGCTATACCAACCCCACCTATCCGCTGATCCGTTTTTTTTTGTCTGTTTCTTAGAAACAAAAAAAGCATTCCAAAAAATTGAAATGCTTTTAGAATATGATATATCGCTTGTTATTTCTTTTTCTTCTTTCCTGTTGTTGGTTTAGCAACGGGTTCTTTGTATTCAATAAGTTTGATTTCCGATTCGTCCAATTTGATGGCTCCGTTGGACATCTCTCTTATGTCGTCAAATATTTTGCGGTCGTCCATACCCTCTTTGTTGAAAGCAGAGTAACATCTCTTCATATGATTTGCTATCATGTAGATGAGTTGCTTTTTCTCCTCTTCGTCTTCGATCTGTAATGCTTTGTTGATAAGAATAGGAATTGTCTTGCCATAGTGTAGGTACTTTATTTGTCGAAAAGAAGAGTAGGGTATAGTATCTGGTTTTGTATTCGTCTCTTGTTTGACAACTTCGTAAGGATAGTCGATATCCAACTTGAAGTCAGACATGACGGCCAAATGATCCCAAAGAATATGTTTAAAGTCGTTGATATCTCTCAAATGAGGGAAAAGATTACCCATTGTGGCTATGATTGTATAGGCACAAGATGTGCGCTCGTCTTTGTCTTTGATAGAGAGACAATGATCAACCATGTTTTGTATGTTACGGCCATATTCGGGCAGAATGAGGCGTTTTTGTTCCGTGTTGTATTTTAAATCCATAAATAAATTGAATGAGTATACTTTGGGCAAAGGTGACGTAAATGTTCGTTTTCGACATTAACATTGTAGAAATAAATTTGCCTTTGTTTTTTGTAAACTACATCTGAGTGAAAGTGGTTAATTCAGATGTTTTAAATCATGCAAATATACGGCAAATAATTGAATTCGTTGTCTGTCTCAGAGAATAAAATCTATAAATGATATAAAAAAGAGAGGATTTGAAAAGCAAACAATTCTTTCAAATCCTCTGTTTGTTATGATTAATAGCAGAAGAAAGAAAGGTCATTTTCGTTTCTTTGGTCGAATTTAACTGAGAGAACAATCTCGTGAGCACCATTGGTATATCCTGATAGTTTGGACAATGTGATGTCATAACTATAAGAAATTTTCAATGATTCGTTGATAGAGACACCTGCCATGCAAATGAATGCGTCTCGGTTCATCAGGTCGCCTTTTGACAAGAAGGGTAGGTCGCGATAAGAGATTCCTAATTCAAGTGGCATTTTGTGCCAGAAGATGCCGATATGCATCTGATTGAATTCGGATTGACGTTGCAAGAGCAAAGTAGCGGTCAATGCGTCTTCTGTTCCTCTTTGCCAGTTCTTGTCATATACAAATCGATAACCTCCCATTGCCGTTATCTTCATTGGGGTCTTGGCTTCATTTCCTACAAAAGAGACGTCGGTTTGAGTGAGGTGATGAACATCCGCACCAATCCAGAAATCGTTATTGTAGAGTAGAACAGATGCAGCAGCGTCAATTTTTAGTCCTCCGGTCTTGTCAAGCCTCTCTATCTCGTTCTTATTCAGAATGGTTCCGTCTACGGCAATCTGATCTGCAAAAACTAGTTCGTCGGTTTTGACAGCCTTATAATAAGCTGACAATTCGATTCCTGGTCTGAAATAAAGTCCTCTAGAAACCTCAATTCGATAGTTGTATTGAGGCTTGAATTCTAATGTGGTGAAGATGCCAGCTTGGTTGTCGTATGATAAAAGAACACCTAAGCTGCTGCTTTGTCTTCGGAAGAAGTAATCGCAACCCATGAGCACAGAGTTATATCCACCTGATAGTCCTGGCCATTGGTTACGGTACGTAAGGAATGCCTTTCCTCCGTTAGACATACCCGCAAACGATGGTGCCAAATATAGCGAACTGGAGTAGGGTTGAGAGAGTATCAAATCTTGAGCCTCTACCTTGGTGGTGAGGTTTAACCCTAAGATTGCCAAAATGGCTGTTAGTATATATTTTGACGTCTTCATCTTTTTTCTCATTTTAAAGTTCAACTTCACATCCTCTTTTCTCACTTTTATCATCTGATTAATGAAACCTCACCGGTTTCTGTAAATCCTTTTCCGTCAGAAAAACTTCCAACAGCTTTGTAAACATAGATTCCCTGAGGGGCAAGCTCTCCATCAATATATCCATCCCAACCTCTCATGAGGTCTGTGCTTTGATATATCATAGAACCCCAACGGTCGAAAATTTGAAGAGTATAATCTTTCGTTATGTCAACACCTTTCCAAATAGGGTAGAAGACCTTTGTGCTTCGATATTCAGGATTATCCATCTCCAAAGAGTATTCTCCTCCGTTGGCATTGTCTATATCAGGAATGAATGCATTTGGAAATACAACGAACATGTTGGCAACGTAAATGCTGATGGTAGAGTCGCTGATGCATCCGTTAATATCAACAACAGAAAGTGTTATGTTGAAGTTTCCTTGTGCCTGATATACGTGAGTTGGATTGATGTCTACTGAAGAAGTTCCATCTCCGAAATTCCATTTGCATGCAAGTCCGTCGACTGTTTGGTTAATAAATCTAACCTCTGCATCTGGTAAGAAAATTGTGTCTTTCAAAGCCTTGAATTTTGCCTTTACAGCGTCTATTACTTCAATCTCAATGGTTGCACTGTCTGTCTTTTTTTCTCCTACGGCAATCAGTTTGACTTCGTAAATGCCTGGTTTCTTAAACACGTGAGGAGCAGGAACCTCTTCGAAGAGGACAGGAGTGCTGTCTCCATAATTCCAGAAGAAGGATGCATCTCCGATTGTCTTGTTGCTGAATGTAACTTCTAAAGGAACACATCCTTTGGTTACGTTAGCTCCTATTCCAGCAATTGGTTCCTCTATGTAGATGATATTTACCTCATCGAATGCTGTACATCCTTTGTAAATGGTAGTCCATCTTAAAACGTTGAGGCCAGGCATCATGTTGCTGACGTATGTATCATGAGCTTTTGCATTTTCAATAGTAGCACCGTCACTGTTGATGACAGACCATGTTCCGTCTACCTCATCTATGTTGAACTTAGCACGCATGATCATGTTGTCTTTTGTGATGGTAGTGTCATTTCCTGCAAATGCATATTGTGAAGGGCTGTTAGATTGAACGATGACCAAAGTGTCTTTAGAACATATCTCATTGAAAACTCTCCATCTGTAGCTGTTGGTTGTCATGCTGATGTCGGAGACGAATGCACTGGTTGGTCCTGTCTGTTCAATACTTCCCGTTCCACCAACCTGAGTCCATTCTCCTGTTCCTACCATAGGAGCGTTAGCATTCAATGTAAGAGTATCAGAACATGTTACCTTATTGTAAAATTCCGGTTGAGTCATGTCTACATTCACGTTGTTGACAATTGTAGAATCGACATCAGAACATTTGCCGTTACTTACTGTCCAGTAGAACTTATTAGAACCATAACCTAAACTTGTGATCTTTGTATTTGGGTTGTGTGGTTCTAAAATGATTCCTCGCCCTTCTGCCAATTTCCATGTTCCAACGTTAGGTGATGGATCTCTGGCTTCCATTGTGATATTGTTTTCACATGCAGTTGTAAGAGAAGGACCCGCTTCTGGTTCTGGTACTGCAAGTAACTTGATGTTTCTTGTTATGGTATCACTGCTATGGCATTCGTTTTTACCATAAACAGAGATGGCTCCTGGTTGGACGTCCCAATTGAGGGCAGCGATGATGGCTGATGTGCTGTCACCGAATGTAATTTCAAATCCTGCAGGAAGTTCCCAAATATAGGTCGTGGCATTCTCAATACTGCTTGTTGTAATGCTGATTGGTTCTGAATTTTTGCAGACCTCGTTAGGAGCTACGATAGATCCTGCATTGCCCACAATCTTAGGAACTTTTACATAAATGGATGCATAATTTCCAAATCCGCAATCATTAGTTCCTCTTACTGTGATCAATCCGGATTCTGCATTTTCTGTAAAAGATAACATGACATCGTTAGAACCTGTACCACCTGCAAATTCAATACCTTCTGGCAGTGTCCAGTGGTAAGTTTCTGCATTGGCAATAGCTGTGGTTGTGTAACGTATCGTCGTACCTTTACATGCGGTAGTTGGTCCGTTAATGGAAACAGCATCGCCCGGAAGTTTATTTACCTCTACATTAATTCTCTTGTCAATCTCTTTCCTACATTTAAATCCAGATGAAATGCCAAAAAATTGATATGCAGTGTTATTATCTAAGTAATCTTTAATATAACTTGATTCTTCAGTGAAGACATCTGCGCGTTGTTTGTCGCCTATGTAGTACTCCAGTGTCCAAGGAGCTTCGCCCTTGAAGTTAACAAGAATATTAGACTGCTCGTTTTGACAGATATTAGGTGAAGTGGTTACTGCCACATCCGGATAACCATGAATGTTTACTGCAAATTTAAGGCTAACCTCTTTTTTGCAGAACTCATTTTCTACAGCAGTAATCTCACAATTGAAGATGCCTTCTTTTGTAGGGTAGATGTTGAATTTATATTGAGCAGAGGTGATGTTGTTGATCTTCTTTACAACCTCGCCCTCTTTATATTCAATATTCCAAAACGAACCTTGTTGTAAATAAACTTCAACTTCAATGCTGTCGTTTAGACATACGTCAGTAGGAGTCTTTATCAATGTGATTTCTGGTGAAGGAAGTATCTTGACAACTCCATCACTTGAGTATTCGGCATTACAATAATTTCCGTCAGAAGCCCCAATGATGGTGTAAGTTGTGTTGCTATTTGGTGCAACCTTTATGATGGTAGGTGTGGTTTCTGTTGTTAATCTGAAGTTTTGACTACCATTGGTGTAACTTACGTTCCAACCAGGAATACCGGTAAAGTCAAAACGGATCTCTACAGAGTCGCCGGCACAGGCTCTGTCGTTGGCGGTAAGCGTTGCTGTTGATTGAACAGCAGCTTTAATGTTGAATAGCGTATCTTTTGAACATCCGTTGTAGTCGTTTACTATGATGTGGTATTGTCCGGGAGCTAATTTATTTTGATTCTTATTTGAAGAGTTGGAATTGCCTCCAGTCCAGAAGTATGAATATGGAGAAACGCCTCCATTGTTGGAGATGATAATAGAACCATCGTTTTTGTCAGGACAAGAAACGTCATTGGTTGTTCCTGATAATGTCATTGCAGTAGGTTCTGTTATTACGTAAGATCTCCACACCGAACATCCTTTGGAGTCGGTAACCTTTACCTGATAGTTGTCTGCTGGCAAATTCTCGTATGTAAGAACATTGTTCTCTCCAACAGGAATGGAATTGGATGTCCATTCAATATTGTAAGGTGTCAATCCTCCTACAACTTCGATGCTTAATATACCAAGAGAATCATGGTTACATTTTAGAATTGTATCTGTGATGGATAGGGTGTTGATGAAGATGCCACGAGGCTCTTTCACTTCATAACTATTACGGTATATCTTACCTTTTGCATCTGTGATTTTCACACTGTAAACACCAGCAGAAAGATCAGTGATGTTTTGCTTGTCTGATGTGAATCCGTCTTCTCCTGTCCAAATGAAAGAGAATTCGGGTTGGCCTCCTTTTATCGAAAGGTCAATTGCTCCAGATTTGTTTCCGTTGCAACTTAAGTCTGAGATGGTTTCGATGACAGTCAACTCTTCTGGTTGAGTTACAGTAGCTACAGTGTCGAGTGTACATCCATTGGCATCAGTAACAATAAGGAAGTAATTACCAGCATATAGATTCAGGATGTCTTCATCTCCAATATTCTCCTCTGTGATGCTGACTCCTTTCCATTGGTAAGTATAAGGTTCAGCACCACCGGAAACGCTGATGGCGATGGATCCTAACTCTTCGCCGTAGTAGGTGTTGTTTTGTATATCGTCAATGGTAACTTTCAAAGGTTCGTTTTGAACAAGAGTAGCTCTGTCTGAAGCCTTACAACCGTTTTTGTCTGTTACAGTTACTAAGTAAGAACCTGATTTGATGTTAGACAAAACTCCGTTTGTTCCAACTATGACGTTATCGTTCAGATTTTTCCATTCGTATATGTAGTTTGGTGAACCACCGCTGACGATTGCTTTTGCATATCCAGAGTTGTCTCCTGCGCAAGGAGGATTGTTTGTCTCGTCAATCTTAATAGCAAGCGTATCTGGCTCAATGATGTCTACAGAGTCGAACAGAGTACATCCGATAGCATCTGTTACTTCGAAGTAATATTTGCCAGGCTTGAGAGATGTTGCAAGTGAGTCTTTTAAAGAGAATCCATTGCTGTTAGACCATTTGAAATCGTATGGATATTCGCCTTCTGACACTATTGCGATAGCCTTTCCGTCATCGTAATGATAACAAGATATGTTTTCTTTTTCCACATTTAATTTCATCGGTCTGATCTTGAATTCTTTCTCATACTTCATTAGACAACCTCTTTTTAATGCATAAATTTTACAATAAGCATCGCCAGAGAATGGATCGAATTCAATAGGACCGCCGTTTCCTTGGATGGTATCAACAGCAAAGGCATTGGCATAAAGTATGTATTTTGCATTTTTCTCACTTCCGCTTAACTGGATCGTGATGCTTTCATCCATACATTTTGTCTTGACTTCGAATTCTCTGATCGGAGAAACGAAGAATCTCTTTGTCTTTTCTGTACTACAGATGAGAACTCCGGCATCATTATAATGGTCGTAATGATATGTAACGGAATATTCCTTTTCTATCAGTTTGTTAGGGTAGAGAATGGCAGTTCCATCGCCATTGTTTTTTAAAGCAACCGCTAGAGTTGGGTCGCTGAGTATAAATGTACCCATTCCTTTCTGATTACCAACTAAAGAAATGGAATCAACATATCCGCAAATGGTATCTCTATCTTCGTAACCTGTGAAATCTGCATTTTTACCTAAAACTGTGAATGTTTTAGATGTCTTCATGTTACAAGTTTCTATGGTTCCTTCTGTTGTTACATACTGTTGTGCGTAGTTGTATATAACATCGTAAGTGCCAAAGAAATTCAATGTGGAGAGATCTATATTTGCATGACCATCTCCTAAGTCTGTTAAGAAACCGGATACATTGAATGAACTTGTGAATGTAGGTGTACCAAACTCAATAGGGTATGCAGTAATGGTAATTTCACCCTTATTTTCGCAATATTCAGGTTCCAAGTTGAGAATGTTCACGCTCTCAACTCCATTGACGTTGATACTCAATGTGTCTGAATTAGCGCAACCGAACTTATCTATATAATTATAATATAGTGTACGCTTTCCGCTTCCTATCTCTTTTGTGTCAATCACCTTTTGATATTTGGTTATCAAAGTATCTTCTGGAGTCAATCTTAAAGAGAATAGACCTCCATTTGGACTTGCAGAAAGAGCGACAGTGTCCAAGTAACAATAGTCGGCCGGCATTGTGAAATTAACTATTGGACGGTCGTGAACTGTTACCTCTACAGAGTAAGGAATACCTTCACAATAGGCATCAGAATAGATGTATGAGACAGTATAGACGCCTGCACCCCAAGATGGTTTAAAGTAGATATCTTGGCTTCTTTTGGTATTGCTGACATCTCCTGTCATTTGTAAGTTAGTCTCTATAGGCTCTGTCCAAACGGTATCTTTTCCATCTCTGATGATGGTTACAATTCCTTTTGATTTAAAGTTCGCATAAGTCTTATAATAGAAAGTAACTACAGAGTCTGTTATACAATAAGAGGTGCCTAGGTTTATTTCCCTTACATTAATAGGATTTGTGATATAAATCTCTTTATAAAGATTGTGAGGACATCCTTTTATGTCTTCAAAAGTGTAACCAATTCCGTATGTACTAGGAGTTGTGGGAGCGAATGATGGGTTTATTTTTAGAAGTCCTTTGTCTGGATCCTCTTCAATGAGCATTTCGCTACTAAAAGTAAAATAACCGCCTGTTAAGTCTGCTTTTATTTCATTGTACTCACTTTTTGAACAAAGAGTGTCACCAGACATGGATGTTAATTCACCCATATCTATCACTTCCGGTTCGTTTACGTTGATTTCCAATTGCTTGATGATGGAACTTGAACAGTTCTTGTTGTCAGTGTACGAATATTCGATGGTATAGGTACCTGGGCCTGTTTGATCAAGTATTGCGCTTCCTTTTATTCCTGGGATAATTGTAGATCCTAAATTGTTTGGATTTTCAGAGTGAAGAGTCCATACTCCTTCATCCATTCTTGGAATACCCTGTAGTACGATTTCTCTTGATGGCGGATTACAATAAGTGTAATTCTTTCTATAAGGAGCGCCGAATTCAAGAGCTGGAATTGTAAACTCTACAACAGGAGCAGGGTTGACAAATACATTGGCTACCGAGTCGTTTTTACAACCATAAATATCGGTATATTCATAACCTACTGTTCCGATTCCAACTGCGTTTCCAGGAATAAAGTAATCGTTGCTGATGCCATCTCCGTAGAAGCTTCCTCCAGCTGGATTTCCTGTTAATAGAATAGAATCTTCGTTCGAACAATAGATTTGATTCTCTTTCAGTCCGGCAATGCTTACTTCTGGTAACTCACGGACTGAGATCTCTATATCATCCACATACGAACAGCCTTTATCGCTAGTAGTTGTGAGGTAATAGGTAGAGGTGATGATTGGTGATACATTGATGCTTGTTGAGTTTTCTCCAGTACTCCATTTGTATGATTCGGTGATAGAAGGAAAATCAACAGAAAGCTCAATGGAACTACCTTTACATACATATTTTTTATCTCCAGTTTTAATCTTGGTAGTAGGAATTGAATATAATGTTACTGTAGTAGATGGAATGGAGTCTTTGAAATTATTCTCACATCGGTAATCAGTAAGCTTTAGTATTCTCCAAGTGGTATTTGCCATTGGACTAGCTTTGATTTCGTAGGAAGAAAGATTGGTTGTAATCTCATTTCTTTCGCCGTTAGTATTCTCTAATGTAAATGTAAAAGGAGGAACACCAGAGAAGGCGATGTCGACAGTGACTTCATTTCCTGAACAGATGGCATTGGGAGTAGCTGTAATTATTGCATTTGGAAGTTCATATTTAGAAATGGTGACACTTCCGTTCATGCTTGTTGTACATCCTATCTCATTCTGTCCAAAAACGGTATATGTTCCATTAATTAATCGGTCCCAAATAATGTTATTACCGGTTCCGGCAGTCCAATCTGAATATTGAACGCCGTTTCTGTATAATGCATATTTTGCATTCGTTGAAGAATTTTCTAAAGTGACGATGTTGTTGGTTAAATCACCTCCGTCGCAATAGTAATTACCTCCAGTAATGCTTTTAATTTCTACGTTAGGGATGACAGTAACAACTACTGTATCCGTGCTTATGCAAGTAGGTGAAGATATACTTGCTGCTGTTACCACAAATTTCGTTGTGCTGTTCAATTCATTGGTTGTAGGAGTAACTGCGTTAGGGTCTTCAAACATGTTTGGAGACCAGAAGTAGTTGATATCATTATCTCCTGTTCCTTTACCTAGTCGTGCTGTTGTGGATTCACAGATAAGTGTGTCATTACCTGCATATACAATAGGATTCTCTTTTACGGTTACCCTTACTTTTGCAGAAGAGTAGCAACTTGGCAAATCATTAAGAATAGCAGTTACCGTGAAGTCTGTTGTGTTATTCAGTTTTTTTGTTGTAGGATTAGAAACTTTATAATCTTCGAAATTTTGAGGAGACCAAGTGTAAGAAACACCTTCGTCGGGTTCTCTTCCTAATGTTGCGGTTGTTCCTTTGCATATAATTTGGTTTGGACCTGCATACGCAACTGGCTTGTTCAATACCGTAACAACAACTTCGTCTGAAGATGTACATGATGCTAATTTTGTTGAGGCTGCAGTAAGCGTGAATGCGTAAATGCCAGCATTGAGTTTGTTTGTCGTTGGACTTGCTACACTGGCATCTTCCAGGTAGTTCACAGGAATCCAGCTGTAGGTGGTGTTATTTTGCTCGGACGAACCAATTCTAACTTGTGTGTTGACACATGTATTCATGTCTGCTCCTGCATTAGCCTTTGGAATAGGAACTACTTCAATGTTTGTAGATGCTGTTGATTTACAACGTGGCAATGCAGCTAAACTGGCTGTCATGGTGAATGATACCGTAGAACTTAGAGCTTTTGTTGTTGGATTAGAAACCGTTGAGTTCTGTAAAACAGAAGCTGGTTCCCAATTGTAGTTGACTCCAAATATTGGCGACATTCCTAATTCTAGCGTTGTTCCTTCACATACCATTTTGTTGATTCCTGCATCAGCTGCAGGCTTGTTGTACATCGTGACTTTTACGTCGTCAGTAGAAAGGCAGGTGTTTAGCCCGTTGATTTTTGCAGTAAGAGTGTAGGTGATGCCATCTGAAGATGTTGCTGAAAAATTGGAAGCTAAAGCTGTGTTTGCGGAATTTGGATTCTCCAATCCTTGAATGGGAGACCAACTATAAGAAACACCATTTTCTGGGGTCATACCTAATAGGGCTGTTTCTCCTTCACATAATACCATATCAGCTCCTGCATTAATGGCAGGTCTGGCTTTTACCTCTATTTGAGTTTCTAAAGCTTTGAGTGAACTTGGGTCATCCTGAGAATAGACGTCCACCTTGATGTTTTGTATACCAGACACAGTCATCTTGGTCTTCACAGATGTGTTGAAAGAGTAGGGTTGTACAATTACATTGCCTACAGTGAATCTGTAAACCAGATTGCTTCCGCCTGAACAATTAGCAGTGATGGTTACACTGTCGTTCATACAACACATTGTTACACAATCTAGGCTTCCTGTTATCTGAGCATTTAAGTTTAGAATACCAAGCTGTAAAAATATGAATGTTAAAAGCGTTTTGATCGTTTTTTTGTAAATCTGCGTACTCATATGATAATTTTTTTTGGCCGTTAGTTAGATGTTCATTAAACTCTTTTCAAGCTCGTTTGTTGATAATTTTTATAAATAAACCCTATCTATAAATATTCATTATCTACAAAATAAAGAAAATATAGTTATAATTCATGAAATTTAATAACTCTTTTTCCCTAATTAACATATTGTCCTGTTTTGTATTCGTTTTCTTTTTCAAAATAGGAATTCATTGTATTATAAAGTAGAGCTTTATTTCCTTGCAAATTACATGTTTTTTTCTCAAAAAAAGTAATGTTTAAAGGTGAATTTTTGTTTTTTCGAAAGATTTTTTGGCTTTTTTGAATTCGCCATTAATTTTCTATGTTAGAAATTCTTATCTTAACAGTTTAAAAATAGAATGGAGATGAAGAAAATAATAGGATTATTGCTATTACTTGTTAATGTGAATGTTGTATTGGCAGAGATGATATCCTCTACTGATTTTGAGAGCTTTAAGGTAGGAACTCCTTTTGTGCGCTCATTATGGAGTTCTGAAGGTTTTTCGCCTGCCGACTGGGATCAGGGATTGGCAAACCGTACCATGATTGATGATACAGCCGCAGCTTCGGGTTTACATTCCATGCGTATACTTTATCCGAAGAACCAATTTGGTCCTGAGTTTACAGGTTGCCAGATTCCGCTTGAGTTCAATCCTCGTTCGGAGGCTTTTGCATCGTATCAAATTCGCTTATCTGAGAATTTTTCGTGGGGAACAACTAGTTTCGGAGGAAAGTTGCCGGGATTGGCGGGCGGTGACAACTGCTCGGGTGGTGATATGTGCGACGGAACCAATGGCTTTTCTGCCCGTTTGGTATGGCGTGCAGGTGGTAGAATAGTTCTTTATCTATATCACATGGATAAGCCTTCCGTATATGGTGAGGATTTTGATTTGGTTTATCCCGATGGCAGCAACGTGTTTTTTACTCCTGGAAAATGGTATCATGTAGCTGAGCGTGTGAAGATAAACACGGATGGATCTACTTACGATGGTGAGGTGGAGCTTTGGATCGATGGTCAGCAAGTGTTACTCTTGACAGGGCTACGTTTTACTTCGAATGGAGATAAGGTAGACAATTTTTATATCTCGACCTTCCATGGCGGTGATGATGAGACATGGAGCAGTGCTGATTCCTGCTATGCTTGGCTCGATGATGTGAAAATTGGAACCGAATATGCTGACGTGGCTTATCAATCTTGCCGAAAACCGGAAATAGGAGCAGATCAAACACTCTGTACAGGGGCAGAATCGGTAGGTTTTTCTTCTGATATTCAGCCTAAAAATGCAACGTATGTATGGTTGTTGAATGGTGAAGTTTTTGGAGATGAATTCTCTATATCTACTTGGACTCCTGGCCAATATGTCCTTGTGTTGGATAGTGCAGGTTGTACTCGAAGAGATACGGTTAATTTGTGGAATGATTTGAAACCTGATTTGGGTCCTGATGTTCGTATATGTAACACTTCATTTGTAACATTGGATTCTCGTTTGGATTCGAATAATTTGAATTTTGAATGGAAAAAAGATGGGAAAATACTGCCAGGAAAAGGCTCGAAAATTCAGGTAAAAGATGCCGGACTTTATGAAATAACAGTATCTTCTTACGTGTGTAATTCGGTTACAGACAGTGTTCGCGTTACATCTGGTTTGCTTCCCGTTAAGGATTATGAAGGAAAGGCGGGTGATGAGGTGACGCTTTCTGTTCAAGAGGAAGGGAAAAAGTATGCTTGGTTCGAGTCGGAATCTTCTGATGCTGTTTTGTCTGCCTCCTATCAGACGCATTATCCGGATGGGAAATCATACGTATATGTGGCCGATCCGGATGGATTTAACGGTACGGTGGGCGAGAGGGTTTTGGGCTCTGCCGCTTGGACGCGCAGCAATTTCGATACGGAGTGGATGGTATTTACCGTTTACCGCGAATTGACCATCGATTCCATCTCCATCTATCCGACAGGAAAATTGGATGCCTCCATCCGAATCTTGAACGATGCCGACGGTTCTCTGATTTTCTCCCGTACATTTGAAGGCATTGCGCCTTATGAGTGTCGTTTGCCTATTGGCGTAACGCTTCCTGCTGGAAAATACCGTATGGATGCAAACGGAACAACGGCTGCACTTTACCATTCCCATCAAGCGGAGATTTCTTTTCCGTATAAAGTGGATGGCTTGATTTCTCTGGACGGCTGTAACTTGGCTTGGATCAATGCCAAACCTTGGTATCTCTTCTTCTATAATTGGCGAATTACGGCGGGCAACTATTGCGCGCGTACGCCTATTTTATTAACCGGTACAAATGATGTTGGTTTATCGGAAGCTACTTCTGAAAGTTGGTCTCTTTACCCAACAGTTACTCAGAATGATTTTTATTTGGAAGGCTTGAAAGATAACTCAATTGTTTCTGTTTATTCCGAATTAGGAAAGCTTGTTTTTTACCAAAAAACGGATCGAATTCAGTTGAAAGTTTCACTTTCTAATTTGAGTGTTGGAGTTTATACGGTTGTGGTGGAAGATGAAAACGGAAGTAGAAATGAGAGGGTAGTGAGAAGATGAAATGCAATCCATTGCAAAAATCTAAGAAATTAGAAGGAAAATGTAATGGATTACATTTTTTATTTATCTCCTCTCCTTTCGTATTAATTATAAATTATTCTCTTTTTTGAGATTTTATTGCTTATTTTGCTAAACCATTTAGGTGAACAATTCTTTTTGTAAAAATGGTATAAACTAGTTATGAGAATACAAAAAAGACGAATTATAGTATTAATACTTACTTTAGTAGTAGGGATTTTCTTTTTGCTTTTTTATGATTCATGTTCCTCTCCTAAAGCAGATTACATGGAGTTAAACGGTAGGGTGCATGGTACATTCTACAAAATCATCTACGAATCTCCAGATAATAAATCTTATCAGCATGAGATCGATAGTTTGTTTCATGTTTTCGAACTTTCTCTCTCTACATTTAATGATAGTTCTATCATTTCCCGAATCAACAGAAATGATACGACAGTAGTGGTCGATGATTTTTTTCGTTCTGTTTTTGAAACGGCAAATCAAGTGTCTGAGCGTACGGACGGTGCGTTTGATATGACGGTGGCTCCTTTGGTTAATGCGTGGGGATTTGGCTTCAAAAAGAAGGAGCTTTTGACCTCTACTCTCATTGATTCTGTTATGAAGCATGTCGGTTATAAGAAAGTGAGCTTGGTAGGTAATAAAATCGTAAAGACTGACAGCTTGGTTATGTTGGATGCTTCTGCCATTGCAAAGGGTTATTCTTGCGATGTTGTTGCCTCTCTTTTGGATTCCAAAGGTATTTCAAATTATATGATTGATATAGGCGGTGAGGTGGTAGCTAAGGGTTATAACAATAAGGGAAAACGTTGGACTATCGGTATTGAAAAACCTATTGATGATAGTACTATGCTGCACGTCAGCCTCCAAAGTATTGTACAGTTGAATGATAATGCGGTGGCTACTTCCGGCAACTACCGTCAGTATTATTTTATAAATGGTCAGAAAATTTCGCATACCATAAATCCTCATACAGGTTATCCTTTAGGACATAACTTATTGAGTACTACTGTTATTGCTCCTAATTGTAAGCTCGCAGACGCTTATGCTACTGCTTTCTTGGTGATGGGGCTTGAAGATGGTCTTATGGTTGCTAATTCCATTCCCGATGTTGAGGCTTATTTCATCTATTCTGATCTTCAGGGTAATTTTGCAGTGCAATATACGGCTGGGTTTGAAAAATATTTGAAAAAGAAAGAGGTTAAAACTGCAGCAGCAGAAAAAAAATAAATATTTGGTTCTTTCTCAATTTTGATTGGTTTTTAATAATTGATAATTGATATTTGATGTTTCGTTCTCTCTTATTCATAGGTGCCTTTTTGATTCTTTGTCTTCAGTCTTTGTGGGCACAAGGTCGAATTGTATCTGAATCTTATTCCGTAGAGAATGGTTTGTCGCAGAATTCGGTTTCGGATATGCTGCGCGACGGTGAGGGTTTCGTTTGGTTTGCTACCCGCGACGGTTTGAGTCGTTTCGATGGTTACTCTTTCAAAAACTATAAGGCAAGTTCCCGTCAATTGGGACGAAGCGTGAGCAACCACTTCCAACGTTTGTTGCTCGATAATGACGGATATATCTGGGTGCTCAACAATATGGGGCAGGTACTCCGTTTTGATGCCAAACATGAAAAATTTAAAATTTATCCTTCCATTGACGATAATAAAGGTGATAATTACATAACCGTCAAGCAGATGCAGAAGATGCCCGACGGTGATATTTGGATGATCGGATTTTCTAACGGATGCGTGCGTGTTTCTATAAAAAAGGATTCGGTTGTCACAACTTTTTTCTGTAACCAGACTCAACAGAAAACCGGCCATGAAGTGCAGTCGTTGTCTGCCGATCTTGATGGAAACATCTGGATCTTGACCGATAATGGTATAGCCGTTGTTCCGAAGAATGCGAAAGAACCTAATGCTTATCATCTTGTTTCCAATAAGGAAAAAAAGAATTCTCTCTCCGCATTAACCTATGCGGGCGGAGAGGTGCTGTTTGCATCTTCTGAAGGCTGTCTGTTCCGTTATGATAGGGTGAAACGCCGTTTCTCGGAATTCCAACTGCCTACAAACTCTGATTTGAACAATGTTTTGCCGCTCTCCGGTTCGAAATATTTTATCTCAACGGAAGATGCGGGCTATTTCATTTTTGATAATAGGACGAGTCAGAAGAGTGAGGTCTCATCTGTTTTGGGTGCAAAGTTGTCTGGTATCCTTTATTCATTCAAGGATGTAAGAGGAGACATCTGGTTTAAGGCAAAAGGCTTGCCTGGTTTCTATCGCTTGGATGTGAATAAAATGACAACTCAATATTTGCCGTTTGGTTATCAGGGCAATGTATATTCCTTCTCAGAAAAGGCGTCTACCATTTCATCCGTATTTTCTTTCCGTGATGATCGAGACAGACTTTGGATGATGCCATCCGCTTCAAACGACATTTGGTATGCTGACGGTTACAGCGGCGAGACACCTAAGTTTGAGAAGGAGGGTATGAAAGGGCGTATGTTTCCATCTGTTATCTATCCGTCGTTTTTGGATACGATGGGCGTGATGTGGATCTCTACCCATTACACAGGTGTGGAGAAGTGTGTGACGCAAAACTCATCTTTCGTTTTTACTCAGTGCAAGAGCTCTCCTGAATATATTGAGGACAATGATATTTTAGCTATTTTGGAAGATAATTCGGGTCGTTTGTGGATCTCCTCGCAAGACGATTGCGTCCGCATCTACGATTCCAACCATAATTTGTTGGGTTATCTGACTAAGAGTGGCGATGTGGTGAAGTCGAAGAGCGTCTTATCTCATGTAACGGCTCTCTATCAGGACCGAAAAGGTGCGATTTGGGTTGGTTCTAACACGGGCGTTTACCGCTTTGTGCCAAGAGATAATTCCTTCTCTGCACGTTTCTATTCTATGCGTGAAGATGCGCCTCCGTTTGTCTCTACCGCTGTGATGGATATTTTGGAAGATAGTCAATCCCGTATGTGGTTTGCCACGAAAGAGAATGGATTGATGCTGTTGCAAAATCCCAATGCTGCAGATGCTAAGTTCATTCATCGAAATAATAAACTGAAGAATAACTATCCGCCAACCGTTTTATTGACACGTTGCCTCTTTGAGGATACCAACGGAAATGTTTGGTTGGGTACCAATGAGGGTATTACCGTCTTTTCAAATGATTTCACTAATCCAGAAGACATCAAATTTTTCTTCTATAACTCCGAAAATACCGATTTGGATAATAGCTGTATCTACGATATTTGGCAGGATAAGGACGGCTTGATGTGGTTTGCCTCTTTTGGTGGCGGACTGTTCAAAAACCGCTCATCATTCTTTTTGGGTGATACCCCCGATTTTATCTCATATAACAAGGAGAATAAGAAGTTTCCGTCTGATTTGGTGTTGAGCATTCAAGAGGACGAGAAAGGTTTCCTTTGGGTGGTTACCGAGGATGCTATCGTGAAGTTCGATAAGAAAAAACAGGTGGCTGAGCCATTCGGAAAAATCCGAGGTTTGGATCATGTGGGTTTCTCCGAACGTGCCATTGTGCGTTGTAAGTCGGGCGAGATCGTGGTGGGCTCCAGCTCTGGTTATTATTCCTTCTTCCCTGGTTCAATCGAGGATAAGGTGTATCAGCCTCAGATTGTCTTCACCCGTTTCATGATTTTCAATAAGGAGATGGAAATTGGAACAGAGAATTCTCCTCTGACGGAGACGGTCAACAATATGGATACCATCATCCTCAATTCAGACCAGAACGTCTTCTCTATAGAGTATGCTGCCTTGGATTACAGAAATCCGGCTTACATTCAGTACGCATATAAGTTGGACAATTTTGAGACCGATTGGAATTTTGTCGGCACACAACGTGTGGCTTCCTACACCAACTTGCCGAAGGGTGAGTATCTCTTGCGTGTGAAGTCGACCAACAGTGAGGGCATTTGGTTCGATAACGACCGTGTAATCAAGATTGTGGTTCTTCCTTCTTTTTGGGAAACGGGGTGGGCCATCCTTCTTTATGTTTTGTTTGGACTCGCTTTGGTGGGAACCATCCTTACCGTTTTGTTCTCATTCTACCGTCTTCGTTCGAAGATGACGTTGGATAGGGAAATGTCGTCCATGAAGTTGCAGTTTTTTACCGATGTTTCTCACGAACTCCGTACGCCGTTGACGCTGATTAATGCTCCGTTGGAGAATGTGTTGGAAAACGGTAAGTTGGAGTATAAGGACCGTGAACAGTTGGAGGTGGTGCACACCAATACCAATAGAATGTTGAGGCTGATGAATCAGATCCTTGACTTCCGTAAGATTCAGAGCAACAAGATGCGTCTTCGTGTGGAACGTACCAACTTGGGTGAATTCGTCTCTTCCTGCAGCTCTAACTTCCTGAAGATTGCAGAAAATAGACAGGTGAAACTCAACATTACGGATACGACCAACGGCGCTTCGTTTTGGATTGATCGTGATAAGATTGATACGGTGATGTTCAACCTGCTTTCCAATGCCTTTAAGTTTACATCTTCGGGCAAATCAGTTTCTGTTTCTATCTCGTTGGAAGATGGCGAAGGAGTAATCCGTGTGAAGGATGAGGGTTGTGGAATGCCGAAAGATAAGCTCTCGGTCATCTTCGAACGTTTCACCACGTTGCAGGCTTACTCGTTGACCAAGCAGAGCGGAACGGGTATCGGTTTGTCGCTCGTAAAGGAGATTGTGGATATGCATAAGGCAAACGTGCGTGTGGAGAGCGAGGAAAATGTGGGTTCTATGTTTGAGGTGAGAATCAAGCCGGGTACCGCTCATTTTGATAACCATTCTGATATCATTGTCAGCGATAAAGATGTGACAGATAAGGAGGCAACGTCTTTAACAGAGCCTTCTCCACAGAAGAAAGATGCGACCGTTCCAACTTTGTTGATCATTGAA
Source organism: Paludibacteraceae bacterium (assembly GCA_023227695.1). Lineage (GTDB taxonomy): Bacteria > Bacteroidota > Bacteroidia > Bacteroidales > Paludibacteraceae > RGIG10190. The sequence goes on along the minus strand of JALNVE010000016.1, from coordinate 1,018 downwards.
GATAACGACCAGATGCGCGAGTTTTTGGTTTCCGTCCTTTCTAAACGTTTCAATGTGTTGGATGCGCCTAACGGAAGGGTGGGATTGGAGACAACCAAGCGCGAGATGCCAGACTTTGTCATCACCGATATCATGATGCCGGAGATGGATGGAATAGAGTATGTGCGTGCGGTCCGTTTGGATGAACAGATTTCTCATATTCCAGTGGTTCTGTTGACGGCCAAGACCGATATGCAGAGCAAATTGGAGTGTTTAAAGATTGGAGCGAACGATTATATAACCAAGCCGTTCAGTATGGTTTACTTGGAGACAAGGATTGACAACATCATAGCTGAGCGAAAAAAATGGCAGGAAAAATATCGTGACGAATTGCTTCGTGAATATGGACAAAAGCCATCGGGCGAGGCTCCTATTTCCGAAACTCCTCAGGAAGAGGAGGTCAAGGCCGAGAAGTTCGACGACGATTTCATGCGTCTGTTGGTAGATTATATCGAGAAGAACATGGACAATGGCGAGTTGTCTGCCGACGATATTCAGGATGCTTTGAAGGTAAGCCGTTGGCATCTGTTGTCGAAGGTGAAGGCCTTGGTGGGTATGACGCCGAACGAGTTTATCCGTGAAACGAAATTGGCTCATGCCGCTAAACTGATCGACTCCGGCGAATACTCCATGACGCAAATTACCTACATGATCGGTATGACCGATTCTCGTTACTTCAGCCGTTGCTTCAAGCAGAAATATGGAGTAACACCAACGGAGTATAAGGAGCGGAAGAAATAACGTTGTTAAACCGTGCCGTAGAAAGTTTTTCCTTTTCTTTTTTATGTATAGCGAATGCATTTTGTCAGCACCAAAAAAAAGAAAACGAAGAAATTTTATCTCTCCATATTGATTGAAAAGCTGGATTCAAGCGGACAATGCAACCTCATTTAAATCCAAGTTTGTCAATTGTTTAAATTTTTGTAAAGGAGTCATATACCCTAATCTTTTCCTCGGTCTCGAGTTTAAGATGTTTTGA
>JALNVE010000015.1 GCA_023227695.1 Paludibacteraceae bacterium | reverse complement strand
TGCGATACAAATATGAGCAAATTGTTGAAAATATTCAATCGTATTTTCATTTAAGTCACCACGCAATTTGACCCATTGACACTTAGTATAGTGAAAATACCACGCAATTTGACCTATACGCCATTATTTTTTTATTTTAAAACAGCAGCTCGTCATTTTCAGCCTCATCTGGTTAAAAATTACACACGAATTTCTTAGCGGACGTTCCGTCCACTTAGTGAGAACCGGAGATTCATCTCGTTTTTACAAAAAGAATTTGATTCGATTTATTTTTGAGGGCCAAACAAAACAGATTCTACTTTTGCAACAACCTCCTCGGCTGTAATCTGGTTCAAGCAGGCGTAATCGCCTCTCATGCAAGGTTTATTTCCATAAATGGAACAAGGACGACAAGGCATGTCCTTTTGAATAATATTGTTAGGATTCTGGCCGTAGCCATAGAAACCGGCAAACGGATGCGTTGCTCCCCAAATTGAAACGACCGGTGTATTTACCAACGAAGCCAAATGCATGTTGGACGAATCCATTGAAATCAACAGATCGGATGCATTCAAAATCTGAATCTCTTCATTTAAAGAAAACTTTCCGGCAAGAGAGATAACGCCTTGGTATTTGGCCGCCCAAGATTCAAGCACCTCCACCTCTTTTTTGCCTCCTCCGAAAAGAAGAATCTTCGCCGTTTTCTTCTCAGAAAGAGTTGCAATCACCTTCTCCATCTTCTCCAATGGATAAATTTTGCCTTGATGCTGAGCAAATGGAGCAATCGCCAACCACTTTTCGTTCTTCTCTCCCGTTACGGAAAGAATATTAGACGATAAAGCATTCTCCTTTGAGAAAAGACCGTCATACTCCAAATCGAAGTTGTAACCTGCCTTTGCGAAAACGTCACGGTAACGCTCAACAGAAGTTTTCAGCTGTACAAAACGTTTGTTATCCGCACGAGTAAGAGCCTTTTTATCTGAACGCCCCTTGTCAATCACATATTTAGGAACGCCCTTTAGGCGGAAAAGCGCGCGGAGCACCTTGCTACGCAAGACGTCGTGCAAGTCGATAATACGGTCGTATTTATCTTGAGAAGATAGTTTCTTGAAAAGTTTAAAGATACCAACTAACCCTACATAGTCGCGTTTCGTATCTGCCCCAATAAAGCGGAGATTCGGAAGAGAAGGAAACATGCCTTCAAAACGAGGATTGGACAAAACCGTCACCTCAACCTCCGGGAAACGACGGACAAACGAAGCTACGACCGGAACGGTCATAGCCACATCACCCATAGCCGACATACGAATTACCAGTATCTTCATCGTATATTACGCTTTACGTCCGTAAAGCACAGGATTCAAGCTTGGATCGTTGTACATCTTCATCTGTTTGTAGACCTTCATGTAACGGTCGCCATTCTCAATGTCGACGATCAATTGATCAATAGCAGAAGAGAGGTCTTTACGTTGTTCTAAAAGAATAGACAATTTCTTGTTGCATGCCTCTTTGTGTTCTGGAGAGACATCCTTACGGTTAACCTCGCTGAGCATGTGGTAAATCTTAAGAGCAAGAATAGACAAACGGTCAATAGCCCAAGCTGGACTCTCCGTATTGATAACTGCTGTAGGTTTTACTTTTACAGATTTGTATTTATCAAAGAAATAGCTGTCTATCATCTCAACCAAGTCAGTACGATCTTGGTTAGACTTGTCAATTCTTCTCTTGATAGCAAGAGCCTCAACCGGATCAATCTCTGGATTTCTGATGATGTCTTCCAAATGCCATTGAACAGTATCTATCCAGTTCTTAAGATAAAGAACATTCTCAATGGTCTGTGGTTTGAACGGATTCTCGATTGGAGTATCTACATTATCTTTTTTGTGATAGGCAATCACCACATCATCGAAAATCTTATTTGCTTCTTCGCTAAAACTCATAACTATGTGTTTTATTTAAATGAAAAATAGCGAAACAAATCTCTCAGAATAAGACATTCGTTTCATTTTACCCTACAAAGATACTTCTTTGTTCTGAAACAGAAAAAGTAAAAAGCAGAACATTCAAAATCTTTCATAAGAGTTTTCTGCTTTCCTTTCATAGAACCATTTATTAGAAGAAGCTATTTTCAATACTATCGACAGACAATTTGAGATAAGTTTTCGATACATTTTTAGGGATTTTGAGAAAAAACAGCAAGCTATCTGACAAATAATATTGCTGAAAAAGATAAATAAAAGTTCAAAAAATCTACAAAAAAATTAATTTGGTTTGACACAAAAATAGCATGTAAAAAACAGAAACAGCCTCTTAAAAACATCAAGAGTTTTTCGCAAAACAAACTATAATTAAAGCTTCATCTCACAAACTTTTCACTCCATGCTGTACACAGTGTAAACCTTCCCAAATCCCTTTACCATAGGGTCATTTGTAAATTGAATAAATAAAAATTGACATAGGGTAAAAAACGAATCCTAATCAAACTTTCGTGAACAATCTTTAAACTTTATCATTCTTCTAATTAGGAAACAAATAAATTCAGCTAACAGGTTATTTTTTTATAACTTTGCAGTAATTTTTCGGGGCATATACGACATGTCCAAAAAAAACAACTCATTTATGGAAGAGAATATAGTCGACAAAGTCACCCAAGGTGAATACAAATACGGTTTCGTGACAGATATCGAAACCGAGATCATTCCCAAAGGTCTTAATGAGGATATCATAAGAATTATTTCGAAGAAAAAAGAAGAACCTGATTGGCTCCTCGATTTAAGGCTAAAAGCATACCGCCATTGGTGCACCCTAAAGATGCCCCATTGGGCTCACCTCAACATTCCTGAAATCGATTATCAGAACATATACTATTTTGCGGCTCCAAAGAGCAATCCAGCTCCCAAAGATTTGTCGGAAGTTGACCCTGAGTTGATCAAGACCTTCAACAAACTAGGCATTCCATTGGAAGAGCAAAAGCAACTTTCAGGCATGGCCGTAGATGCCGTCATGGACAGCATTTCGGTAAAGACAACATACAAAGAGAATTTGGCCGAATTGGGCATTATCTTCTGTTCGTTCAGCGAGGCAGTAAGAGATTATCCAGATTTGGTACGCCAATATTTCGGTTCGGTTGTTCCTTACACCGACAATTTCTTCGCAGCACTTAACTCTGCTGTTTTCAGCGACGGTTCTTTCATCTACATTCCGAAAGGCGTGAGATGTCCGATGGAGCTCTCCACTTACTTCCGTATCAACGCTGCCCAGACAGGTCAGTTCGAACGTACGCTCATTATTGCAGACGACGACAGCTACGTTTCTTACCTAGAGGGTTGTACCGCTCCTATGCGTGACGAAAATCAGCTTCACGCCGCAATCGTAGAATTGGTGGTTCATGATAGAGCCGAAATCAAATATTCAACCGTTCAGAACTGGTACCCTGGCGACAAGCAGGGAAAAGGCGGTATCTATAACTTCGTAACCAAACGCGCCCTTTGTAAAGGCGACGATTCTAAAATATCCTGGACGCAAGTGGAGACAGGTTCTGCCATCACTTGGAAATATCCAAGCTGCATTCTGATGGGCAACAACTCCGTTGGCGAGTTCTACTCGGTAGCAGTTACCAACAACTACCAACAGGCAGATACGGGCACGAAGATGATCCACATAGGCAAAAACACAAAGAGCCACGTCGTCTCCAAGGGTATTTCTGCCGGACATAGCCAGAACAGCTACCGTGGATTGGTAAAGATTTCCCAAAAAGCTGACGGTGCCCGAAACTTCTCGCAGTGCGACAGTCTTCTGTTGGGCGACAAGTGCGGAGCACACACCTTCCCATACATGGACATCCATAACGACACAGCCATTGTGGAGCACGAAGCCACCACGTCTAAGATAAACGAAGACCAGATATTCTATTGCAACCAGCGAGGCATCAGCAACGAGGACGCCGTCGGACTGATTGTAAACGGATACGCTAAAGAGGTCATCAATAAATTGCCGATGGAATTTGCGGTAGAGGCTCAGAAACTTCTGTCCATCTCATTGGAAAATAGTGTCGGCTGATTTTTCTTTTACGAATTAAGGTGGAATCTATTAATTACCACCGTAAAAAAACAAAGCTAATTAATAGAACCCACCTAAAAAATTAGAATCATGTTAGAGATAAAAAACTTACATGCCAGCATAAATGGCAAAGAGATACTGAAAGGAATAAACCTGACAGTGAAGCCAGGAGAGATCCATGCCATCATGGGTCCTAACGGTTCTGGAAAGAGTACACTTTCTTCTGTTTTGACAGGCAATCCAGCCTTCCAAGTAACAGAAGGCGAAGTTCACTTCTACGGCAAAAACCTTTTGGAGCTTTCTCCAGAAGACAGATCCAGAGAGGGAGTTTTCTTGAGTTTCCAATATCCGGTTGAAATTCCGGGTGTGAGCATGGTTAACTTCATGCGTACAGCTGTCAACGAACACAGAAAATACAAAGGATTGGATCCGATGTCTGCTTCTGACTTCTTGAAGTTGATGCGCGAGAAGAAAGATTTGGTGGAACTTGACAACAAGTTGGCCAACCGTTCGGTTAACGAAGGATTTTCTGGTGGAGAGAAGAAGAGAAACGAAATTTTCCAAATGGCTATGTTGGAGCCAAGGCTTTCTATCCTCGACGAGACAGACAGTGGTCTTGACATAGACGCCCTCCGTATCGTTGCCAACGGCGTAAATAAATTAAAGAGCAAAGATAACGCCAGCATCGTCATCACACACTACCAGAGATTGCTCGACTACATTGTGCCCGACTTTGTACACGTGCTATACAAAGGCCGCATCGTAAAATCTGCAGGCAAGGAACTTGCTCTTGAGCTTGAAGAGAAGGGTTACGATTGGATAAAGAAAGAACTTGGGGAATAACAGAACCGTCAACTAATTTCGCAAAAATGATGGAAATCGAACAATCCTACATAAAAATATACAAGGACTTCGGGCAGTTGATTAAAGACAACTCCGCCGAAGTGATGAACCGTGAAAGGGACAAGGCCTTCGCTCGTTTCGAAGAGCTTGGTTTCCCTACTACGAAGTTAGAGGACTACAAACACACCGACATCAGAAGCCGATATGCCATTGATTTTGGAATGAACATCAGAAGAGTAGAGTTTCCTATCAATCCATACAGCGTCTTCAAATGCGATGTTCCAGGCATCAACTCACACCTTTTCTTCATCGTCAACGATTCGTTTTATCATGACCCTCAAGGTGACACTACCAACAAGGAGATCGAAGATCTGATAAGTCAAGGCGTATTGATTGGTAGTTTGAAAGAGCATGCCGAGAAGCAGCCAGATTTGGTAGCTAAATACTATGGCAAGGCAGCCAACGTTCAGAACGACGGTTCTGTAGCGTTCAACGCTGCATTTGCTCAGGACGGATTTTTCCTTTACGTTCCGAAGAACGTAGTGATCGAGAAGCCTATCCAGCTCATCAACGTCATGAGAGCCACAACAGATACAATGGCCAACAGTAGAAATCTGATCGTTTTGGAAGAGGGAGCCAAGGCTAAATTCCTTGTGTGTGCACATACAATGGATGCCTGCAACTTCTTAAGCAATAGAGTAACAGAGGTTTTCGTAGGCAAAAATGCTTCGTACGAGCACTACAAACTTGAGAATACGAGCTACAACATGACCAACATCGGTTCGCTCTACGTTGAGCAAAGCGAAGGCTCTAACGTATTGGTGAACGAGATGACACTACACAACGGATTTACACGTAACAACATATGCATCAATCTCAACGGCGAGCACGCTGAGGCATTGCTTTGCGGTATGGCCATCGGCGATAAGGAGGAACTTATCGACAACACGACAGCCATCAACCACAACGTATCTCACTGCCACAGCAAGGAGCTTTATAAATATGTATTGAACGACAAGGCAACGGGTGTATTCGCAGGAAGAATCCTCGTAAAACAGGATGCACAGAAGACCGAGGCTTACCAAAGCAACAAGAACCTCTGTGCAACGAAAGACGCCCACGTCTACAGCAAACCTCAGTTGGAGATCTACGCCGACGATGTAAAGTGTAGCCACGGCGCCACTACTGGACAGATTGACGACAACGCGCTCTTCTACATGCGTTCAAGAGGAATCTCAGAGAGAGAGGCCCGCATGCTGCTCATGCTAGCATTTACAAACGATGTGATTGAAAACATCAGCGTCGAAGCATTAAAGAACCGCATCCATCTTTTGGTTGAAAAGAGATTTAGAGGCGAGCTTTCAAAATGTGCCGGCTGCATAATCTGCAAGGAATAAAAAAGCACGATAATACATAAAAAAGGTTGCCGAATGGCAACCTTTTTTTGTATGCGTATATAAGCACAAATGCTTATTATAAAAAAAGGAATTAAGTGTCGTTTTCTGATTTTAGTTGAGCTAAAATATAATAATTCATGGTTAAAAACTGTCCACGGACTTTTTCGCTTGATCCAAAGAAAAACCGCCCCATCATTCGACAGGGCGGCTAAAGTAAACTAATAAGAACTTACATCAAAACATTCACGCTTTTTCTATTACTAATTCCAATATCCGTTAATTAGCGCCTATCTTCGTCATATTGCTAATAGACATGTTTGCATTTTCTGTATATTGACTATTGAATAGATCAAAATTCAAATTTTGTGTAGTTGTATAGAACGAATAATCAGACAATGAGCTGCCGTAGCAGAAGACAACCTTCGAAATGGCATTTGGCACTTTACAAGCTGCGATAATCTTACCACTTGAATTAGCTACACATAGCGTTGTACCTTGCGAAATAGAGCAAGATGTATTGGACAATCCGTTTGTATAAGAAACCTTCACATCTTGATTCCACATGCCTGCAGAGCTTGGACCAAGAATCAACAAGGCTCCGCCTGTGAACTTCTGATAACAGTTACTGCCATCACCCGCATCAACTGGAGACGAACCGCAGGTTACAACCAAACCGCCCGTGAACTCCATACTGCCGTTCGAATCAAAACAGTCATGATCACCAGCGCTTGACAAACCCCAATGCTGACCGCCAGAGACTCTCAACATTCCCGTATTGTTTGTAAACACGTTCCAAGCATCATCCGTAGAAGTGATGTAGGTATATCCACCTGTAGCATAGATATTAGACCCCTCAAAGCCTTCGTATGCTGTATTAACAATGACACTTCCATTGTTAATTGTCAGATCTCCATCTGAATGGACTCCATCATCTGTAGCATCAATTGTGATATCACCACCATTTACCGTGATTGTATTATCTCCATGAATGGCATCGTCCTTTGTATTGAAAGTTAAAACACCGCTGTTGATGGTAACCAAATTTGCCAAAAATCCCTTAGGAGCACCAGCATACTTGGTTGAAGAGGCGCCTCCAAAGCCACCAAAACCACCAGTAGAAGAGGATGATGTCGTTTGTGTACTACTTGTTTTGATAGATATAGTCAACAAATCGTTAGAAGCATCAACTGCACCAACCGTCAAATTAGCATCAGCCTTAAGAGCTTTAGCTCCGTTTGTAGTCTCTAGTGTGAGTTTTCCACCGGTCAATGTGACATTAGCATCTGCAGAGATACATTTACCTTCAGTGTACTCTGTAGTTGTAGTTGTGGTGGTACCACCAGGTCTGAAACCTCCTGTAGAGGTTGATGTAGAGGTTGAACTTACACTATAATAACCACCATTGTTAGTAATGTTCAACTCGCCGCTTGTCATCAACAAGTTAGTCTTTGTTGAAATACCTTTTGAAGCTGTACTATTGGAGCCCAAAGTAATGGTTGTGTTACCTCCTGCAACAGTGATTTCACCATCAGCTTTTAAACCTGCTACGGTTGTTGTGTCTCCTGTAACAATGTAAGGAGCTCCAGTCATATCAATGTTCAAAGTACCATTTGAAATTTCAATTGTATTGTCAGAAGAGATTCCCTTGGCTGCCTCACCTGTAGAGGTAATCTTCGTTGTACCACCACCCAAGATAACACCATATTCACTCTTAATGCCAGCTGCAAAAGAGTAGTCTGTACCGTCGTAGAAAGAGCCTCCGTCAGCAGAAAGGATCAGCTCACCGCCTAAGATTTCAAGCGGAGCATTTCCGTTCTTAATAGCTTTAGAACCTGCACCTGTCATAGCAATGTTAACAGAACCTCCTCTGATAGAGATAATACTATCAGATTTCAACCCATTCACATCATCGACAGATGAGTTGATAGTCAATGAACCATTCTCAATCTCTACAATTTCAGAGACGTCAACTCCATCGCCAGCTGCATTCTCAATATTTAAAGAACCGCCGTACATCTGCAAGCCGTCACTGTTCAAACCATCAGAAAGAGCACTTTTTATGTTGATTGTACCACCGTAAATTTCCGTCTTCTTTGAAGAGTTGATAGCATGTTTTGCATTACCATACACATTCAAAATACCAGTTGAGCTCTCGTCAAATTTCAACTTTGATTTAGCATATATGCATCCCTTGAAACTAGAAGACGAAGCATCATTCAATGTTGAGATTCCTTTCAAAACCACATTCGTTGTATATGATTCATCTAAATTCTCATTAATTACAATGGGAGAAGAGGTTGCTGAAGTCAGCCTCAAGTTATCCATAACCAAATAAAAAGCATGGTCTGGGGTAATCGTAAAAGAGCCGTCAGTTGAAGAACCTGAAAGACAATAGACAATGTCTTTCACGTTTTGAGCAGAGGTAAACTCAATATTTGATCCCGTTATTTTATAAGTGATATTCTCCCAATTATAATCGTTTACAGAAACGGAAGAACCGTCAAATGTCACAAAAATGGTATCTGAAGCTGAAGCAAAGACCATACTATCAACACCTGCAATGGAGAAAGACTGAGATGTTCCGTTCTTCTCGTTCACAAAAATATTGGTGCCTAGGAACTTTACGCTGTCTACCTCAGAAGTGCTTTTCTGATAGGTAACATTTCCATCCTCAAAAATCTGCATCTTCTGTTGTGCAAAAAGCACCATGCCGCACAGAACACTTATTATTAATGCTAAATGCTTTTTCATAACTTCGTGAATTTAAGTGTTTGACCATTTACCTTCAAAAAATAGAATCCTGCTGCGAGCGTCGACACATCGATCGACTCATTTGAAGAGAGGATTCCCTCTGTAAGAACTACTCCATTAATGGAAAGAATAGAATAAGACAATGAACCAGAACCCAAATGAAGGACATTCAAATCATTCAAAACCGGATTTGGATAGATTGACAATACACCATCACTTTCGGGAGTTTGAAGGTCTACCGTTGCCTGAGAAAACAGCAACTTACGAACTGAAGACAAAGCGTATGTCTTACTTTCACCTTGCACGGGAGAAACGATCAGATTGTCATCGGAAAAGTAGAGTCCACCATCCTCATTAACAAACAGACTTTCCTGCTGTCCATCCCGAGTGACAATAGTCACATCTGTCTGTGCAACTGCTTGCATTGCGAATAAACCACTGAGTAAGGTTATTCTTGTGAGTAATACGACTTTCATATTGTGTATTTTAAAATTATGATCCAAAAATATCCGCAATTCTCTTCTTTTTCAACTTAATTCAACGAAAGGGGGTTTTCTTTAGCCAAATAAAACACAATCTATGCATAAATAGTAATACTTATAAGAATTTGATATTTAATTTATTACCAAAAGAAAGTGATAAGAAGTGAAAAGTGATTTAAACAAACGGCAGTTTTTCTTCAACATAAAATTGAACGAATCTCAAAAAAAGCTAATGTAATTTATAATTAAACATTAAAAACAAAATGAGTCTGGGATAGTCGCCCAGTGAACGGAACATTGCTAAGGAATTTGTGCAAATTCATGATTAGATCAAAGAACAAACCAGCGAGTCAATCTTCAGAAAATTGACCAAACAAAAAAAATCGTGTTTACTATTGGATAAGCAGTAAGCTTACTTGTACTCCTCCATCTCGATCAAATACCATTTCTTATTGATCTTAATGAAGTTGAAGAAGAGGTTGTTACTTCCATTTTTGAAGACAAACAGACGGCGGTTGTTTCCTGTCGACATAGATTCAACCGAAAAAACACAGATAGAAGGGAAGGTTGCAATAAAATCGAAAGACTCCCACTCTCTTGGCATTAAAAGTTTATTCTCAGGTTCGGTATTCTTTCCACCATTATAGATTCTATAAGGGAATGGAAATATGGTACGTTTCATCTGAAGACTCTCATCCGTTGAGTATTGTTTCAAAAAGGCTATAAAATCAGAATCTTCTCCATTCTCATTACCTTTTCGCTGAGCCTTCAGCTTCCAAACTCCATTTCGTTTATTGAACGTATAAAGCATGGAGGTTCCTTTTGCCATATTGACCAAGGAGACATTTGCCGTCTGAGAATTTGTGATATGATTCAAAGAATCCAAACAGACAATCGGTATGTTATTTTTACTGATAAACTTAACAGGAGAATAGGAAGATGAGTTTCTGACTTCACCATTACCTGTTTGATAAGGAAAGTCTACATTTCTAACCTGACGTTCAGGATAGCGAAGAAAATCAACGAAGAAAGAAGAGAAAGTTTGGGACATAAGACTTTGCGCAATGAAAATCATCACGGCAAACAATCCTATTTTTATAACCCTATTATCTCTTATCTTAAACATACTGAAATCAAACAACCTATTTAAACAACGAAAAACAAACAAAAGTAACGCTAATTTCTCAAAACAGAAAGTAGAATGTTGTAATTTATATTTTTTCAACACTCCCATTTAAAGCATAAGCGGCAGAAAAGAAAATTCCCTCATCTGCCGCTACAATATCATCATTTATCTTCTCCTATTAGAGAAAAGATTCATTATTTCTCTTAGAAATTATAACCAACATTCAAAGAAAGACATCGAGTCTTCATCAAACCGTCGGCTGCCATTAGATCTACAAAACCGAACTGGAATGCTGCATAAACAGACCATCCTTTATCGAAGTCATAACCTAACTTTGTATATAAAGAAAAATCAACATTATTATACAATGGATCCTCTTGTGCCTGTTGTGTGTCTGCCTGGAAAAGCAAAGTTGAACGACAATCGCCATCGTCAGCAATACCATCATCCTCGTAGTTGAGGTCAGGAGTTCCGTCGCTCACACGTTTTCCAAACAAACCGATTCCAAGCATTGGAGCCAAAGATACAAACGGACGACCTTTTTTAAATCTCATGCTTGCTTTAAAATTGATTGGAATATTCATATAAAACAAACGGTCTGTTGCTGTATATTTATGATTTTGAACAAAATCTCCTGCTTCATCAACCATTGGTACTATCAAATCCAAGTTAGTATTACGGAAAGAGAAAATCAACTCTGGCTGAATAGAAAGATATTGGCAAACTGGAGTCTGACCAAGAGGAATATCGCAGTTGATAGCCAATTCAGCACCAGGACCAAAAGATGCACTCTGGTCATCCATACCAGCCAAACCGTATGTTGTCATATTCAAACCACCAGAGAAACCGACTGTGATAAATCTCTTCTCAGGAACTTTCTTTTCCTCAAGCAAAGAATCTTTTGGATTGAACTCACGCATCATCTGTTTCTCTTTTGCAAGTCTTGCAGAATCAGGAAGAGCCTTGTCCAAATCAGAAAGAACAGTCACATCATCCACTACTACTTCCGGAGCTTTCACTTCAGCTACCGCTGCTGAATCATTAACTACAGCAGGAATTATTGCCACCTCTTCGGTTTTGTTCTCACTTTCTATTGATACTTCTTCTATTTGTTGTGATTCTATCGAATCGTTTTGCGCACAAACTGTCGCAACAGAAAAAAACAATGATAAAGCAAATGCTATCTTTTTCATTATGAATATGTTTTTATTACCCCGAAACGAGGAATTTGCTAACTTACATAATTTAACGAGACACAAAAATAAACATTTTTTGCAAAAATCATTAAATAAGAGCTATGAAACACTAAAAAAATCAGAATTTTTACAGATTCAGTTATTTAGCATGGAATATGATCGTTGTAATATGTTTTGAATCCACGGGTTTTCCCATCACTTTTTTAGGGTTCCACAATGATTTCTTCAAATTAACATTAAAAACCCGCATAGCTACATTGTTAAATCTTTCGTCCGATGATTTCTTCAATTCAACATCATTCACTTTACCCTCCTTATCAACCACAAAAGAAATTTTCACTTCCACATCTTTCTTCACCTGAATGTCAGACAACTCTTTAAAAGAAGAAATGTTACGTTCTAATTTATGCGGATTTTCATGAAAGAAAGGAAGTCCAGCAGAGACAAACATAGGAACCTGACAACTCCATGAACAATCAGAAGCACGAGACGGTTTGACAGAAGATGTACCTCCCCAAATTTTATACAAAATATAATTCAAAGTATCTAGTGTCTCCTCCGTTATCTTCACGAGTTCCATATCGCTTCCCAAAATCATCAGATTATCACCATTTTTTACCTCCACACTAAAATGACCTAAGCTGTCTGTTTTGCAGACTAATTCTTTATTTAACAGCACATGCACACCCATTTCCGGACCGAACTCACTTATCACAGCACCCTTTATAGTTCTTTTCCCATTTACCGGCAATTTTGTTGAAACAGTTTGTTGAATCTGTTCTTCACTCAGTAACAGGGAAGCCTCCTGTGCACTGAGTGCATTAAAGAACAATCCGGTAGAGAGTCCCGCCAATGCGATTTTGTGTCCCAAATTTCTTCTCTTTGCCAATTCAGACTCCAAGAAACGGACCTCAGCCTCGCATTGCGGACATGTACCCAAACAGTCTCTTTTATACTTGCACTCTTTCGTAACCAGATTTATATCATTGGCCTGTGCGATCTCTTGTCTGATCTGTTTCAAAATTTTACATGTCTGCCTGCCTCTCATACAACTTCAAATTTAAGCATTAGACTCCGTTTCTTCTTCCTCCTCTTGTTCATGAGCACCTTCCAACTCCTGCCTCTTTGCAATCATATTGTATAAGAAAGAACTGATCAAGAGCAAAACGCCCAAGGCAATGAAGACAATTGTTTTGGAGAGACTATTAAGATGAGAAATATCCAAGAAGAATACCTTCAACAAGGTTACTCCAAACAAACATATTCCCTCAATTATCATGTACTTCATACGATGGAACAAACCACAATAGATCAACGCCAACGAACAGATGCCCCAAAAGATACTCAAGGCTAACTTGTACGCATTTTCCACCCCACAAAGACTGAATATATTCAACAATTCACTGCTGAAATACCATATCGCTACGAACAAAACAAAAGAAAGGAAGAATGACTTGGTTTTCTCGGTTCGATACATATAGAATAAAACTGTACCCAACACCAAAAATATCAACGAAACATATCGAATCAATATCAACCAAATATCAGAATTTTCATTTGACAGATACTCCATTCTCAGCTCACTCAATGCATATAAAGAGGCAAACAAGAAGAAAGAGATAACATTGCCCAACAAAATTGAAATCAGATTTCGAAGATCATCAGAATAGAACCATTTACGATGAACAAACGCAATAATCGACAATGTGCCCAATGCAAGATTCACCTCCCATATAACATTATACAAAACAGATTCTTGGTTTGTCCAATAGATACCCATTTCGATAGCAAACATAAGATAAAGGGCCATACTGCAACCAAAGAAATAATAAGATTTCGTCTTCTCATCGCGATAGCCAAAAAACAAAACATCGGCCACAATAAACAAGACCCATGAGAAATAACGAATCCAAGGCTGATAACAACATTCCGCATCAGCCAAACACTCTTGACGCAATATATTCAGATTATATAAAGAGCCTAACAAGAAAGAGACAGCAAAAATAATCATCATTGTCATCACGACCTGTTTAACCATCTTTGAAGGAACCCATTTACGATTGACGACAGACATTACAGAGAAGAATACCAAGGCATAATTAACTTCCCAAACACATCTAAGAGCCGCTGATCCTTGACTTATCCAATAGTAATATATTTCAATTGCAAATAATAAATAAAGGATAGCACAGAAAGCCAAGAAAAACTGAGGTTTTGTTCTTTCGTCTCGATACAGATAAAGCAACACATCGGCCAAAATCAAAATCAGCCAAGAGACATAGCGTACCCAACTATTTGAGAATCCGGCATCTCCTGCAGCAATCCAACTCATACGTAACTCATCCAAAGAACTGAGAGAAATAGTCAAGAAGGCGAAAGCAGAAACGCTCAGAAGTAAAATAATAACTGGTTTCCAATAATTCCAACGGATCAATCTCTGATTGACAAATGCCATTACAGAGAAGAACACCAAAGAATAATTAATTTCCCATATATAGGTGTACTGAAGAGAATTTTTACTCATCCAATAATAATTAATCTCCAGGGCAAAAGTCATATAAAGGACAAAGCAAGCAAGAATAGCAAGCATGGTCATGCAATACTTCCAAGCCGAAGGCATCTCATACTTCTTGCAAGTTATAATAATCACAGCCAAAATGGCGAGATAAAATATAGAGGTCAACATCATCGAATTGAACAGCGAAGGCATCTCATAGGCATGGATATAATAAGCTTCGTTCCAATCAACAAGAAGACTGACAAAAGAGATTGCCAAAGTAGGATATAACATCTTCTCATAAAAAAGGACTTTCTCTTTTCTTCCTATAAAGAACAAAACAGCAGCCTCTGCAATCCACATCAAGGTAACCCAATGTCCGTCGAACTGAACCGGAATAGCTATTGTAAGGAACACCAAAGAGATACTATCAAAAGCATGTGAAGTGTTCTGTCTACCAAATTTTTCTTATAAAGGGCAAAGCCGACAACAAAATGAATGGCCGAATTAAAGAGCGTAAAAACTCCGAGCCAATACTCGCCCCAATGAAATCTGGAGAACAACAAATAACCTAATCCATAAAAGACTGCCGAGTTAGAAACCAATAAGGCCACATTTCCTGATTCTAGTTTGGCGTTGAATTTCACCTTGTGATATAAGAATGCAAAATAGAAAATTGCAAAGAAAATCAACAGGAATGGGAAGACTGAAGAAAACGGCTGTTTTTCTGAGATTATCATATCCACAGCAAAAAGCAACCATGTTGAAACATACGAAATACGATACATGACCATCCAATACTTTTTCATCGCAACGAAAAGTACACCTAAATTGATAATCAGCACATAAGAGAAGAAGGCAACGAATGAGCCAGAATCGCCACCCACCAAGAATGGCACCACATAAGCACCTATCTGGCCGATAACAGCAATGACTTGTTTATCATATTTCAATGCCGACATGACCGCAAAAACAGTGATGGCCACCATAATAACAAACGCTACCCCTCGCGGCATAAGACCATAAAACTCATACGCGAAGTAGGTCATGAAATAACAGATTGCCATAGCTCCACTCAGCAACACAATGCTGAATGTCTCGTGTTTTTTCTTCAGCTTAAAGGCAAAACCTAACAATGTGCCGCCAATCAGATAACCTAAAATGATTCGCACCGTCGGACTGACGAGCTGGTGTTCAAATGCATATTTTGCACCGATAGCCACGCCTATAATAATGATCAAAATACCGATCTTGTTTATCAAATTTTCACCGATAAACTTTTCTATATCTGTTTTTTCTCTCTTCTCCTGTTTCTTTTTTGACGTTCTATACGTAGGAACTGCGGGGTCCTGTACCGTTGAATTTTCCGTCACAACAGATGCAGCTATCGGATTTGGTTCTATGGTCGGAGATTTCACCTCTTCAACTGGAGCTTCAGCCTCAACCTTTTGATCCGTTGGTTCAACCACAATCGGAGATTGATCATCACGACCAGAAACAGGATCATCAAATTCAACTCCATCTGAGAGAGGAGCATAAGTTGTAACAGTGGCAACTGTCTCTGCCATCAACTTTGGTTTGTCTATTGTTTGAATTTCTAGAGCAGATGCAGAATTTTCTATATCGACCTTCAGTTGTTTAAGTTCAGCTTTAAAATCAGAAATTTCTTTCGACAACGATTGTTGATTAAAACTCAGGCTAAAAATTTTTCTTTCAAGCTCTTCTATTCGTTTTTCATTATCCATAAAGTTTAATTTTACTTTATACTAAAAACGTCTAAAGATAGTCTTTTATGGTAAAATTAAACATTTTCAAATCTAAATTTTCAAACGGAAGATAGACACTTAACTTTCACAAATACGATAAAACAAATTAACACAGAAGAAATTTGTCTCAAAAAAGTTTTTGTGATATTAACACAAATTACACTACTTTTGCAGTTCGAAAACAGATATCCATGAAGGCTAAAATTTATACTCTTCTTTTTTCTCTTTGGCTCCCGCTAACTGCAACTGCGCTGGAGACGACTAATGACAGTACAAAAGCAAAGGAAAAACATCCGATGTTTATCTCCCTCAAAGGTGAATATGGCACAGCTCTAAAAACCAACGATTATCTGAAAGAGACTGGAAAACTAGGTTATTCATCACTATCACTTCGTTACGGATTCTCTCCGAAAGAGCATTCGTGGGCCAACAATGCCTACCGATTGCCATACACCGGCGTTGGATTCTCCATGCATCATACAGAAGATGACGCTTTCGGTCATCCATTCACGCTTTATCTTTTCCAAGGCAGTGAAGTTGCCTCCATCTTTAAATGGATGTCATTATTCTACGAAGTTCAATTGGGTTACTCAGCCAATTGGGGGCACTACGACCGTTTCCGTCAGCCAAAAAACATCACCATCGGTTCAGGCGAAAACGTCTATGTGGGAGGAAACATGTACCTCAAATTCTTACTTTCCAAACATTGGGATTTGAACCTCGGAGCTGGCTTTTGCCACTTCTCTAACGGTGCCAACATGATGCCTAACAAAGGCATGAACATCGTCACTCCTTTCATGGAGGTGGCTTATAAATTCAACGAAACACAGAAGAGGCCGGACACTGCCTTTGTCAAGCCGGAAAGGACAAACAAAATCGACCATCAGATTATCGCCACCATATCCAGCAGACAAAAATACTACAGTGTAGTAGGTACAGGGCTTTCAACTCAATACGTCAACCACAAACACAGAGTGTATGGTCTAAGCTACGCACGTCTGTTCGTCCCAAGTTATAAATACAAATGGGGTCCAAGTTTAGACTTTCTCTACGACGAAAGTTCACAAGCTTATGCCACCAGAGACTTCAACCCCACCGATGGCAAAGAATACGACAACGTACATCTAGGCGACCCTATAAAGAGATTCTCTATGGGATTGTCACTCAAAGGAGAGGTGAAGATGTCATTCTTAACCTACTTTGCCAACTTAGGTTATGACATCATCCATTACAACGATTATGACGCACGCTTATATGAAATTATCGGTGTAAAGTGCGACCTCACACCTAACCTTTTCGGTATGTTCGGCATCAGAGCAACCCGATTCAGCAGGGCTCAGTTCTTCTGCTGGAGTTTAGGATATACTTTAAAACAATAATGGCTTTTTCTAATTAAATCAATTGGTTTAAACTGTCTAATTGGTTTAATTAGTTTTTGGCTTCCACCAAAAACTACGCTTCTCAAAAAAAATTGTATATTTGCAATAAAGGAGTTTTTTATGGAAGAACTGGATTTGAACATCGAGAAATCTCAGCAAGAGGAGTACGGCGATGACAGCATAAGACACATCGAAGGGTTGGAACACGTCCGTCTACGTCCCGGTATGTATATCGGAAAGTTAGGCGACGGCTCTCACTACGACGATGGCATTTACGTGTTGCTGAAGGAGGTGATCGACAACAGTATCGATGAGTTCCGCATGGGCAATGGCAAACAGATTGAGATCAAACTCGAAGACGGAGCCGTTACTGTAAGGGATTATGGTCGAGGCATTCCGTTGGGGAAGATGGTGGAGGCTGTTTCTATCATGAATACCGGTGCCAAGTACGACTCTAAATCATTCAAGAAATCAGTGGGTTTGAATGGTGTCGGTACCAAAGCAGTCAACGCTCTAGCTAAAGAATTCCGAGTACAGAGTTTCCGCGACGGAAAGACCAGAATAGCAAACTTCAAACAAGGTGAGTTAATTGATGACACAGGCGTGATCGAAGGCAAAGGCGAGAATGGTACAATGGTATGCTTCAAACCTGACGACGACCCAAAATTGTTCTACGGATACAAATACAGGGACGAAATCATCGAGACGATGTTGCGTAACTACACCTATTTAAATACGGGGCTGTCCATCTACTTCAATGACAAAAAGTTCTATTCAAAGAATGGTCTGCTCGACCTTTTGAACGAGGACATGACAGAAGATGCCATCTACCCTATCATCCACATGAAAGGTGAGGATATCGAGATAGCCTTCACCCATTGTCTGCAATACGGCGAAGAGTACTACTCATTCGTAAACGGACAGCACACCACGCAGGGAGGTACACACCAGTCTGCTTACCGCGAGGCTTTGGGAAAAACCATCAAGGAGTATTTCAACAAAAATATGGAATTGGCCGACATCCGTGCCGGCATCGTGGCAGCCATCTCCATCAACGTGGAAGAACCTGTTTTCGAGAGTCAGACCAAAACAAAGTTGGGCTCACGAGACATGGATCCGAACGGTGGCGTATCCATCAACAAGTTTGTGAACGACTTCATCAAACAGGAGTTGGACAACTATCTCCACAAAAACTTGGAGACGGCAGACATACTTTTAAAGAAGATTCAGGATGCCGAGAGAGAGAGAAAGGCCATAGCTGGAGTTACAAAAGCCGCAAGAGAGAGAGCCAAAAAGGTGAACCTCCACAACAGCAAACTGCGTGACTGCAGAATTCACTATAACGACGTGAAAGGCGACCGTCAGGAGGAATCTTCCATCTTCATTACGGAGGGTGACTCTGCGAGCGGTTCCATCACAAAAAGTAGGGACGTGAACACACAAGCCGTATTCAGTTTGAGAGGTAAGCCGCTCAACAGTTTCGGATTGTCACGTAAAGTTGTTTATGAGAACCAGGAGTTCAACCTGCTACAGGCGGCGTTGAATATTGAAGAAGATATGGAGGGGCTACGTTACAACAAAGTCATCGTGGCAACCGATGCCGATGTCGACGGCATGCACATCCGTCTGTTACTGCTCACTTTCTTCCTTCAGTTCTTCCCGGATTTGATAAAAAAAGGGCATGTGCACATTTTGCAGACGCCACTCTTCCGTGTAAGAGACAAGAATCAGACTTTCTATTGCTACAGCGAAGAGGAACGTGTCAATGCCATGAACAAGATAGGACCTAAGGCCGAGATCACTCGATTCAAAGGTCTTGGAGAGATTTCGCCAGACGAGTTCAAACACTTTATCGGCAAGGACATCCGTCTCGACCAAGTCTCACTCAAGAAGGAAGATGCGGTGAACGACCTGCTCAGTTTCTACATGGGCAAAAACACGCAAGAGAGGCAAAATTTCATCATCGACAATCTAGTCATCGACAACGACGAAATCGAATAAAAAAGTCCAGTCTCTTCTTCATGTTCCTTCTATCCTTCAGCAATCATATTCCTAGGATAAGGATTTACGGTTAAGATTTTCATCACAAAAAAAGACGAAAATGAAAACTTCGATTTTAACCATATGGCTACTCGCTTTTTCAAGTGTTCTATTCGCCCAGAACAACACTGAAAACGACACGGCATTTGTCAATTCCGAGTTGAAGAAATGCTTGCAGTCAAAGAACCTAACAAGTTCAGAACTAAATGATAGTCTTCATTATGCCACCCTTGTCTACATCAATGGGATAACGGCAACCATTAAAATATCTAAAGAACAAGGTAAAAATAAAGAGAAAAAATCTCAGTATGCCATCCACAAAATGAGCTTTAAGTTTGAGATCAACGACACACGTAACGTGTTTGACAACAAATACGACAAATCTGAAATCATACACTATATCAACGCAAAAATCGAAGACTACCATCTGACGATGTATCCATTCCTTTCGGAGGCTTACGACAACGCTGTTGCCAACTTGGAAGACGGAAAGAACATTGTCAAAAACATCAATGGATTCAACATCACAGCAACCAATGACTTTTTTAAAGGAAAAATAGAGATTGCCGTACGTTTGAGGAAAAACAACGGGATGGATATCTTCGTTACATACGAGGTTACATTTGATGCATAAAGCAAAGAATCAGAAGGATATTTCGCAAATCTTTCATTTATAGACCAAACGTACCGCTGCACAGGCGGTCACCTCTTGGACGGCCTTGCTTCCAGCAAGTCGATTCATCCAAAAATCAAATTTTTCCCGATGTTTTACACTGCCACCTACGGGGCGCAGAAATCAATTATCAAAAATCCATCCACCTGTCCAGGGCGTTGCGGCATCACATTCGGCATAAATATCTCCTATTTGTACCTAAAATTATAATGATTTTTCGCCTCCGCCTATCTTTGTGTTACCCCTTTTTCATTAAAATTAAGATTTTCAGACTCAAATCAATCCTTTGTAAATCGTTCATAAGTTGGCAATTGAAAAAAATTGAGTAAATTTGCAAAACTTCGGTATATTTCCGAAAGT
>JALNVE010000014.1 GCA_023227695.1 Paludibacteraceae bacterium | reverse complement strand
TTTTACAATCAATGGAAGCCATTCATCTGTTCGCTTATTAAAATCTCCATTTTTGGCATCACTAAAGCTTACGCAAGGATAATTGTAATTATATATATTGATATTACCGTCTATAGGATTACCTAGAAAAACAAAATCAATGTATTTTATTTCGTTTCTTTCAATTTTTAATTTTTGACCATTAGATTTAACTTTTATGTAATCTCCCCACTTAAACTGTTTAACAAAACCTTCTATTGTTTCTCCATCTTTTTTCTGTATTATGCAATACTCAGAAATAGGTCTATAATATTTATGATTTGGATTTACATATAATCGGGAAACACCCCCTGCATGACTATTTGCAACTATAAAAATGAAAAAACATAATAGACATAATGTTTTTTTTAGGATGATTTTGTTGAAAAATGAATCTTGTAGCATTTTAAACATGTGTTTTTTGTAATTTTTCGGTTTGCAAAATTAAGTAAATCTTTGCTTATAAAGCAAAGATCAAGCTTATCTTAATTTGCAAGAGAAAATTAAATGTAAAAAGTAGCCCCAGGTAAGCGATAGAGTAACGAGTGGCGCGGTGTCATTTGTTATATTTTGTTTGCTTGAAATGTTTCAACGAGTATAGAGGCGAGTTACAAACTCGCCCTCCCGATTGGAGAATTTCTCAAAGGTGTTTCGTGATTTTATCTCTTCACCACCTTCTCACTCATTCCTTCGCATGTGATTACATAAATTCCATTAGGCAATTCACTCAAATTAAATACGATTTCACCGATACTTGTTGCCTTCTTTGCCAAGATGGATCCGTTGGCACCATGTAGCGTTGCGGATCCGTTGCTTTTTTGCAGTTGTATGAAGACAAAGTCCTCCGTTATTTTCGGTGAAATCGTGATTTTTTGTTCGTTGGATGAGATGGTCGGTGTTGAAACGCCCTCTTCTATCTCTACTTTCGTAGTCTTCTGTTCCATGATGGAGAGAACGTCGAGCTGTGATGCCTCTTCGGTCAATCCTAAAGTAACGGCGTCAGCTGTGATGCCGGTCTGTGTGGTAACCATCTCTTGCGATAATCCTTCGTAAGAGTTGAAGTGACAGGTGTAGGTGATGGTTGAGCCTGTACGATCAATGTCAATGTCGACCTTTGCCTGCTCAAGCGTACGGAGGAATCTGTCCCAATCTTCGCCCCATGAGTTGGTGAAGGTGATGGAACCTTTGCTGTCGATCTGGTAACCGTCTGAACGGATCAAGCCGACTTGATTGTCGATTGTGTTCCTGATGATGAAGTTGTTCCAAACATTCTTCTCACCGGTAGAGTGGAAGTTGTTGAAAGTATAGCGAGCTTTAAAGTCGCCGGAGAAGGTTCTCTCTGCACCCGAATAGGCATTGAACTTATCCTTGTATGCGCCGTAGTTGGTGACTGTGCCTATGATCTCTCTCTCTTTCAAACTGGCAACGGACATCTTCTTGACATCCAAATAAGTGCTTTCTCCACCAAGGTAAACAGTAAGCGCTGTTTGTGGTGACGATTTGGAAAGGGCTCCGTAAATGTCCTTTCCATCGACAGAAGCAGAGACATGGATGGATGCGCCTTGACGGATGATTTTTACTTCAATGTCTTTGTCATTAAACTCATTCCAAGTTGGTGGAATGGCGTATGTGACCGTAGAACCGCTGAAGGTCGAGACACTGTAAGCATTGGCTCTAAGTGCCCAAACGTTATCTGTGTTTTCTTCGAAACGTAGAGACCAGTTGTCCCAGTTGTTTTCAGTCTTGTTGTAGTTGTGAAAAGAGAAGGTGATCTCAAAATCGCCGGCAGGGGCATCGACTTTCAAAAATTTATCCTTGTCATCCCAAACGAGCGATTGGTCTTTTTCGCCTACGCGAAAGAAGGGTGAAAAAGTGGTCTCGGTTCCCATTTTTGTCTGAGGTTTTCGGTAAGCCCAGAGACAAAGCTCGTTGGCTGGATTCATGGCGGTCAGGCAAAGGGTCTTTCTACCGTTGTCTTCCATGCGTTGGTCGAGCAGAGTTCCGTTGAATGTGCCTACGCTTGTCTTCAGTGTAATGAACTGTTTGCCATTGGCGTAGTCGTAGTCCCAAGTGCCGGTATAATCGGCAGAGATGGTTTTATCTGCGTTGAGGCGCATTGTTCCAGGTTTGTTGCAGGCCAAAGCCTCGTAGTTGACAGCCGTGTGCGTGAGGACTTTGTATTCGCCCATGATGTCCTGAACTTTATACAGTGTATCTGGATTGGTGTACTCTCCGAGTCGAGCCTCGAATGGTGCAACCAAAGGCCAACCGTCTGATGTGAATACCATTGGATGAACCTCCACGTGGTGCCAGCCGTAGCCGTTTCCTGTATTGTCTTTCGTGTGATAGATGATGTAACACTTGCCGTCTTCGTCTTTCAACGCCGAGTTGTGGCCTTGAGCTGTCTGTCCGCCGCCCACTTGACCATAATCGGTGATGTTTTTATCTGCCGTCCACCAATCCCAAGAGTAATTCTGCATTAGGGAGATTCCGAAAGTTACGTTGTCTCCATAGTTGGGATAGATAGCTTTGTTGAAGACCGCATCGTCTCCCGTAACGTCAATAAATGGTCCTGTGATATTTTTGCTTCTGAATAGACGCATGTTGTATCCGCCCTCGGGTGAGTAAAATCCGTATGACATGAAGAGGTAGTAATAACCCTCGCCGTCAGCATCTTTCATGTATTCGATGTATGGACCTTCACCGCTCACGTAGTAACCGCCCGCAATGTGCACGCCCATGTATTCGTCGTATCTAAGTCGAGAACCTTCCCATACGGCACCGTTAACGGGATTGACCCCGTAGTTGTAAGAGTAGTCGCGAAGACCCGTTTTGTTGTCGAGCTTGATGACGAAGATGCCGCCGCTCCAAGAACCATAAACAAGCCAAAGCTGACCGTTTTCATCATAGAGCACATTGGGGTCGATGCAGCTGGATCCGTAGGTTCCGCCCCAACCGCCATCTTTCATATATCTGTCGGGAATGGTATTCTGTCCTGTCACTTTTTTGAAATCATTATTCCCAGATCCTGAAGTCTTCGAGTCCATACCTCCGAAAACAACAGAGCCGACTCTTTCGTAAGGACCTTCAATCTTGTTGCTGGCGAGCATGCAGATGCTGCTGTGCCAATCGTCGCCGTTTAGGGAGTAGTACATGCACCATTTTTTCAGGTCTTTGTTCCAGATGATATCGGCAGCCCAAAGGTTGTTTTTTAGGTCATTGTTGTTGCTCCAACCTGCCCAAGTTGCATTCTCTCCAAAAATAGTTGCGTAGTCTGTGCTTGTCTGTCCGTTAACGGATAGAGTGGGCGTGAAGGCGGTCCAGTTCAGCATGTCTTGCGAATAGGCTGCACCAAGCTGTGTTCCCACCAAATAATAGTATTTCGTGAAGCTGTTTTCTGCGTTTTGCTCGGGATAGCTGTTGCCGTTTGCATCTTTGTAGACAATGATGACGGATGGGTCGTGCACGGGCACTTGTCCTGCATAGGTGTTTCCTACTGCGAAAGCTATAAGCAGTACAATGAACGTGATCTTGATGATTTTCATAACCTTATGTCTTTTCAAAAATGAATCATGGTCTTTTATGCGAATACAAATCTGTTTGTATTCGATGGCTAATTTATGGTTTTAGAATCAAAACAGCATGGAAATTTTCTTCAAATAATATGATTTTCATTTCAAAAAGAGGTAGATTTAAGTAAAGTTCGTAAGGTGGATGTTAGAGAAGTAACATGGTTGATCTACGTTGGCTTTCATTCCTTATTTCATCCAATCCTTACTCCCGAACCCCATCTCTGTGTGGCTAGTGAGGCCCAGTAATTGCCTTGTTTCATGGCTTCGCAGATGTCTTTGTTTGAGGTGAGGTAGTAGTAGGCGAAGGCGGCTTGGTAAGTGTCACCGCAGCCGGTGGTGTCAATGATCCGCTCGAAATCTATCGCATCCTGCTGGAATACTTCTCCTTTATAGAAAGCCATACTGCCATATTTCCCCATTGTAGTAACGATGAGTTTGCCAGTCTTGTCTGCCAACGCTTTGTAGAAATCTTTATCAGAAGGTCTTACGGTGATAAAGGCAATGTCTGTTTTCTCCAAAAGTGGCTCTATGTCGAGGTGGTTCTCTTTGTCCAAAAAATCGACGGAGAGACATTGACCTGCTTTCTTTCGCTTTAGAAGTTCTGGTAAGATTGGATTATGACCTGCAATGTTGATTAAGTCGGCTTGGGCAATCAGTTCCCAATCGGCGTCTGTAAGTTGAAAATCGTCGTTTACGCCGTTAACCCAACTGCCTTCTATACCAAATCGGTCGCCCTTTTCATCTACTCGAAGCTGGTTTCTTGAGGTCTCTCCCTCTTTGATGCTTACGTGCGAGATGTCGAGACCATTCTCTACCATGGCTGCCTTGATTTTGCTTCCGTTCTCATCAGTTCCTAAACAGCAGATGAGGTTGATCTTTTCTTGTGGAGCAATGGCATGCCATGTCAATGCCTGATTAAAAGCATTGCCTCCTATGTAAGTCTCATTTATTTGAGGATATGTGTCTGCACAGCAGGCCGAGAGTGTTACGAGTTTCATGGTGGTATTTTTTAGACGATTGTTATTAAAGATAGATATTTGGCAGTAGAAGGTGATTACTTGAGAGGAAAATTTTAATAGGCTTACTGGAAGCAAGCCGCCAATTAGTCTAATAGGACTAATAAGTACAGCCCTTTGGGCTGTTATACTTTCAAGTACTCCATTCTACTTGCGTCAAGTCTGATGAAGATAAAGAGCAAGATGGTGAAGCCCCACAATGAGGAACCTCCGTAGCTGAAGAATGGCAACGGAATACCAATAACTGGCGTTAATCCCAACACCATGCCGATGTTGATGGCCAAATGGAAGAAGATGATGGACGCGACACAATATCCATATATTCGACTGAATTCAGACCGTTGCCGCTCGGCCAGATAGATGAGTCGAAGCAACAGAATGAGAAACATGACAATCACAAATACAGAACCTATGAATCCATGTTCTTCGCCTACGGTACAAAAGATGAAGTCAGTATCCTGTTCTGGCACGTACTTCAATTTGGTCTGGGTTCCGTTAAGGAATCCCTTGCCAGCGAAACCGCCCGAACCAATGGCAATTTTGGATTGGTTCACATTATATCCCGCCTTCTTAGGGTCGTTCTCCATACCCAGTGTCACCTTGATTCTTATCTGCTGGTGAGGTTGCAACATCTTGTCGAACGCATAGTCGGCAAAGTGGGCATAGGCCGTTGAGCAAATCATGAAGATGGCAATCCATGTGTAGGCCATTCTTCGGTGCGCAATACTTGTGATGATGAGGTAAAGTACCGAAAGGGCAATGGAGATAGCCCCAATATGACTGAATTTGATCGGAATATCAAAGAATTTGTAAAGGCAGAAACTGATTCCAAACAGCAATACGTTTCCAAGGAATATATTCCTTGAAACGACCACATTTCTTCGGTATACAATCAACAAACCTATTTGTACGATGATGGTGAGAATCATGACGAGGAATGTTCCGTACGACTCTTCCGGTATGGCTGCAATGATAGGTTCAGCTCCGAACCGAATGGCTATGATGAAG
This sequence comes from Paludibacteraceae bacterium, assembly GCA_023227695.1. Classification (GTDB taxonomy): domain Bacteria; phylum Bacteroidota; class Bacteroidia; order Bacteroidales; family Paludibacteraceae; genus RGIG10190. Next base: position 15,046 of record JALNVE010000014.1, on the reverse strand, counting down.
AAAACCACAAGGCATAGTCCTAAGAACAATACGATACCGGGCATTCCTTCACGGTAGAGAACAATCAAAAATGCTGAATAGACAAGGGCTGAACCCGTCTCCTGTTGCATGACTATTATAGCAAACGGAAGAAATATGATTAAGCCGATCAAAAGGGCGTCCTTCATGTTTTTCAGCCTGAACCAGTAGGAACTCATCACTTTAGCTAAGGCCAGACAGGTCGCTGCTTTGGCAAACTCGGCCGGCTGAAGGCTCACGGGTCCAAGTACTAGCCACGATCGTGAACCTTTAATTTCGGGGGCTACTATGAGGGTCACTATCAGTGTGAGTATGGCTGTTCCATAAAAGACATAGGAAAAGATGCTGTAAATACGGCTGTCGATACTGATGAGGACAATGGCGATTAGGAAGGAACATCCTATCCAGACTAGCTGCTTGCCGAATCTTTCAGAGAAACTCCAAAATCCCACATCTTCAAAGTTATAGACAGCGCCGTATATACTGAACCACCCGGCAATGACAAGAATGACAAATATGCCGATGGTAATCCAGTCGATATTCTGTAATATGTTTACTCTACGGTTCAATTCTGAGGAAGTAAATTAGCGTTGAACATTCTCTCTTCTAACCATAATCTCCTCTTAGGAATATATCCTTTGAGGTATTTCTCCATCATTAAAGTGGCGATAGGAGCCGCCCATGTGGCACCGAATCCACTATTCTCCACAACCACACAAATGGCAATCTTAGGATCGTCTTTAGGTGCGAAGGCCATGAATATGGAGTGGTCTTCTCCGTGCGGGTTCTGGGCTGTTCCCGTTTTTCCGCAGACCTCAATACTGTCAATTCTTGAACCCCAACCCGTACCAGATTTCATTACCAAATCCATACCTTCAATTACGGGGTCGAAATATTGCGGTTGGATAGTCGTCACTTTCTTGTGGATGAAAGAGGAGTCTATGGTGCCACCTTCGATACCTTTTACAAGGTGAGGAGTGATGTAAAAACCTCTGTTGGCGATGGTTGCACTCAAATTGGCAAGCTGAAGAGGGGTGGCAAGAACCTCGCCCTGACCTATGGCCAAAGAGATGATGGTCAATGAACGCCATCTGTCTTTTCCATAAATCTTATTGTAAACGCCAGAGTTAGGAATGTATCCACGTTTCTCGTTCGGAACGTCGGCTCCTAATTTGTAACCGAAACCAAGGGAAACAATGTGGTTTTTCCAAACCTCGAAAGCATGAGCTACTTTCGGATATTTTTTATTGTCGAGCATAGCCCTGAATCCTGAACAATAATATGCGTTACAGGAGTGCTGGATGGATTGAACCAAGTTCAATGGAGAAAAGTGTGAGTGACAACCTACAGTGAAACTGCCTGCGTGGTAGCCGTTTGAGCAGCCGTAAGTTGTGCTGCGGTTAATGATGTCTTCCTGCTGGAAAATAAGAGCATTGGCCGTCTTGAAGGTTGAACCCGGAGGGTAGCAAGCCATCATTGGACGGTCGAACAGCGGTTTCAATGGGTCATTGACCAGTTTCGCAAAGTTCTTTGTACGTTGACGTCCTACCAATAGGGAAGGGTCGTACGTCGGACTGGAGATAAGTGCTAGGATCTCTCCCGTTGAAGGGTCGATAGCGGCTATACTTCCTATCTTGTTCTGCATCAACTTTTCTCCATAGGCCTGTAGGTCAATGTCGATAGACAAGGTGAGGTTCTGGCCAGCTTTAGATTGAACGTCGTACTCTCCGTTGTTGTAGCTTCCTTGAATGCGTCCGTGAGCATCACGCAAGAGAATCTCCACACCTTTCTCTCCACGGAGAACTTTTTCGTAGGTAAGCTCAATTCCATTTTGTCCTGCAAAGTCGCCTGGTATGTAGTACTCGTCTTTTTCAATTGTTTTTCTGTTTACCTCACCGATGGAACCCAAAAGAAGTGCTGCGTTAGGATAATTGTATTCGCGTAGCGTGCGCTTCTGAATGTAGATTCCGGAGAATCGGAACAACTTCTCCTGCAAAACGCCGTACTCGGCTGCAGAGAGCTGTGCAATGAAGGGTTGAGGCGTGTATCTTGAGAATCCGGATTTATGTTTGATCTCCTTCATTCTATTGATAAAAACTTCTTTGGTGATGCCTATGGTATTGCAGAAATCGACCGTGTCAAGTTTCTTCAGCTCCTTATCTACCACCATGATATCGTAAGCGGGCTTGTTGAAAACCAACAGTTTTCCGTTACGGTCTTTAATCAAACCTCTGGCTGGGAATTGTATCTTTTTCAAGAAAGCGTTACTGTCCGCTTTGTCGCGATAGGAATCGTCCATGATTTGCAAATCGACGAGACGTATCACAAAGATGATGACAACCAATACAATGAAGCCACCTATGACGAGTCTTCTATTTTGATATTGGTCGTTAAGCATTATCTCTTTGATTTAAAGGTTTCAACAACGATGATCAGCAACATAGTGAAAAGGCTGCTCAATCCTGTCTTCAGTAGGATGCTTCCAATATGACTGAGTGAACCATATTCTATAATGAAGAAGGAGAAATGGTGGATGATAACCAAAACTAAGGCATATTGAATAAACATTCCAATTCTATAGCTTTTGAAAGAAGGGATAATCATGATGTCGTGGTCCTCTCGTGGTCCGAACATCTTTTGTAACAAAGGTGCGGCGTAGGTCACCAAAACGGATGCAAAAGCGTTGTATCCTGGTGTTCCGGAGAAAATGTCGATTATCAGACCCATGGCAAAGCCAATCAGCAGAAGTGAAGTTCTTGAGATGTTGGATGGCAATGTGATGAGAAACAGTACGTATAGGTATGGGTTGATATATCCAAAAAAGAGGATGTTGTTCAGGATAAGAACCTGTACCAATATGTATAAGGCAAAGATGCCTATTTGTTTTAAGATAGAACCAATCATTTCTCTGCCCCCTTTCTTGTCTCTTCTTCCAACCCTTTTTCTTCTTCAGCGTTCTTGAAATCTATCACATCCACGTATGAGAGTTTGTTGAAGTTGGCTAATAATTCAATCTCTATATAGAAATAGTTATCGTTTTCCTTTCTAAGGACCTTTACCTTTCCTATGTCAATTCCTTCAGGGAAAATGGATGAATAACCGCTCGAAACAACGGTGTCGCCCACATGAACAGGAATGTAAAGAGGTACCTCTTCCAAAAGTGCGATGCGCTCGTCAGCACCTTCCCATATTACGGAACCTGTTTGGTTCTTGTCTTTCACCTTCGCACTGATTCTGGATGACGGATTGATAATAGGAAGGACAACAGAGAAGTGGTCGGATACGCTGCTTACGATACCCACGATTCCGTGTTCGTTGATGACTCCCATCTCCTCTTTGATGCCGTCTAAACGACCCTTATCTAGTGTGATGAAGTTTTTCAACTTGTTGGTAGTAGCGTTGATGACTTTGGCAGTGATGAAGGTATACTTCTTGTCAATGGCCATCTCTTTTCTTCCTTGGTAGGAGGTGTCTTGCTTGAGGAAGTTCAGCTCTGTTTCAAGCGTATAAAGTTTCTGCTTGAGTTCTGTGTTTTCATGGGCCAAAGAGAGGTTGTCTCTTTTCAGCCCGAAATATTCATAAACGTTGTTGGAGGTCTCGTAAATCTTTCCCATGACGGCATTGCTTGAGTTTAGAAATGCACTTCTCTGAAACTGGTTGTGTTTCACAATCAGAATGAGAGATATGATTTCTAATGCCAAGAATAGAAAAAATACCCTAAAATGGATGAAAAATCGAAGTAATGCCTTCATGCAACTTTGTTGTTAGGACAGATTAAGAAGAGCCTTGTCCACAGTGTTTTTTAGCTTATAGGAAAAACCTTTGCGTATGATGAACGAGTTGTTTCTTCCTACAGTTTAATAATGACAAAAACACGCTGCATGATACACCGTGTTTTTGTTTTTTATTTCCGAATAATATAAGACGGGAATTCCTTCTTGTATTATATGCGGAGAAGTTATCTCATTAAGAATGAGAATTTGTCTACGTTTTTAAGTGCGACTCCTGTACCTCTTGCTACGGCGTGCAATGGGTCGTCTGCAATATGGAATGGAATTCCGATCTTGTTGGTCAAACGTTTGTCCAAACCTTTCAACAAGGCACCACCACCTGCTAACCAGATACCTTTGTTAACAATGTCGGCATAAAGCTCAGGTGGGGTCTGTTCCAAGGCACTCAAAATGGCTGCTTCAATTTTTGAAATAGACTTCTCAATACAGTGTGCAATCTCTTGGTAAGAAACCGGAACCTCCATTGGAAGGGCAGTCATTTGGTTAGGACCACGAACGATGTAATCGTCTGGAGCATCCTCGAGAGTTGTAAGAGCAGAACCTACGTTTATTTTGATCAACTCTGCTGTACGCTCACCTACCTTGATGTTGTGCTGACGACGCATGTACTCTATAACGTCTGCAGTCAAGTCATCACCAGCGATACGGATGGACTTGTTAGAAACGATACCACCTAAAGAGATGACAGCGATCTCAGTTGTTCCACCACCGATATCGACGATCATGTTTCCTTCTGGAGCTTCAACATCGATACCAATACCAATAGCAGCAGCCATTGGCTCATATATCATGTAGACCTCACGGCCACCAGCATGTTCTGAGGAATCTCGCACCGCACGGATTTCAACTTCGGTACTTCCTGATGGAATGCAGACAACTATCTTTAATGATGGAGCAAACCATCTGTTGCTGGAGTATGCCATCTTAATCAAACCACGCATCATCTGTTCTGCTGCGTAGAAGTCGGCGATAACACCATCACGAAGCGGACGTACTGTACGTATGTTTTCGTGTGTCTTACCGTGCATCTGGCGTGCTTTCTCGCCTATGGCGATCAACTTGTCTGTACGACGGTCAAGAGCAACCACCGAAGGTTCGTCGACTACAATCTTATCATTGTGGATGATGATTGTGTTCGCAGTTCCTAAGTCCATGGCTATTTCTTGTGTAAATGAAAATAGTCCCATAGTTTTATCTTTTTATGGGGCGGTGTTGACGCCCCAATATTTGTATTAATGTTTGAAATGTCTAGTGCCAGTCATAACCATTGCAACACCGTTGTTGTTGCAGTAGTCAACAGACTCTTGATCCTTGATAGATCCGCCTGGTTGGATAACAGCAGTTATACCAGCCTTCTTTGCAATCTCTACGCAATCAGGAAATGGGAAGAATGCGTCTGACGCCATTACAGCACCTTCCAAATTCATGTTGAATGAATTTGCCTTTTCAATAGCTTGCTTCAATGCATCAACGCGTGAAGTTTGTCCTACACCGCTTGCGCACAACTGGCCGTTCTTGGCAAGAACGATAGAGTTGGATTTAGAGTGTTTAACAATCTTGTTAGCGAAAAGCATATCTTCAATCTCCTTCTCTGTTGGCGCTTTGGTTGTAACAACCTTCAAGTCGGCGGCAGTCTCTGTATTTAAATCTTTTTCCTGAGCCAAAACACCGTTCAAAACAGTTCTGATTTGTTTTGTAGGAAGTTTTATATCTTTTTGAACCAAAATGATTCTGTTCTTCTTCTGAGTCAAAATTTCAAGAGCGTCAACATCGTAATCTGGAGCGATGATCACCTCGAAGAAAATCTTGTTAATCTCTTCTGCAGACTCTTTGTCCACAACAGCGTTAGTTACAAGAACACCACCGAATGCAGAAATTGGGTCGCCTGCCAAAGCATCTTTCCATGCGTCAATCAACTTAGCACGAGAAGCCACACCGCAAGCATTGTTGTGCTTGAGAATAGCGAAGGTGGTAGTGTCGTCGTAGTCTGAAATCAAATTAACGGCAGCGTCGATATCCAAAAGGTTGTTGTAAGAGATCTCTTTTCCTTGCAACTGCTCGAACATATCGCTGAAGTTACCGTAGAAAGTTCCTTTCTGATGAGGGTTCTCTCCGTAACGTAATGCCTTTGCGTGTTCTGCAGTGTATCTCAATGCAGAATTTCCGTCTCCGTCGAAATAGTTGAAGATGGCAGAATCGTAGTGTGAAGATACTCCGAATGCCTCTTTAGCAAACCATTTGCGAGTGTCGAGTGTTGATTGTGCGCCCTGCTCGTTGAGTACGTTGAGCAATGGCTCGTATTGAGCTTGAGAAGCTACGATGATGACATCCTTAAAGTTCTTAGCAGCAGCTCTGATCAAAGAGATACCGCCGATATCTATCTTTTCGATGATTGCTTGTTCTTCTGCACCTGAGGCAACTGTGTCTTCGAATGGATAAAGGTCTACAATAACCAAGTCGATTTCTGGAATCTCGTATTTGCTCATTTGAGCCAAATCATCTGCTAACTCCCTTCTTCCAAGAATACCTCCGAAGATTTTTGGGTGCAATGTCTTTACTCTACCTCCGAGAATAGATGGGTAACCTGTAAGGTCCTCCACTGCTTCGCAAGGTATACCTAACGACTCTATGAAAGATTGTGTTCCACCAGTTGATATGAGTTTTACTCCTTCTGCATGAAGTTTCTTAATAATCAAGTCCAATTTATCCTTGTGATAAACTGAAACTAATGCAGTTTTAATTTTCTTTACCTCAGCCATTTAATGAAAATAGTTATATTGATGATACAAAATTATAAAATATTACTCGTATGAGAAATAAAAAAGTAATAAATCTTTGTAAAAAGAAGCCTTTGCGATTTTGATACATAGAAAGATAGAAAAAACCATGCCATAATTCTTCTGATTCTTTACACCTGCGAATTTTGTTTTCCATGCACTTGTTTTTTTCTTCTTCGCAACCTGTTTGTGTTGATTAGAGAAATTTTTTTTGAAGGGATTGAGAGAAGGAGATTTGGGTGGCTCTTCGCAAAACAAAAACAAATGTCTAATGGTTGACTTTATGCTAAAAAAACCAATTCTACATGAATTGGAATTCATCTGTTTAATATTTCATCGTTTATCAACAATTCACCATTCCTTCGCAATTATTAATTTCTTTCTTTTGATATCTTCGCTTATCTTTGAGGTATAAATTGAAGACAAAACAATGACAAAGACTCAAAGCTTCATAGCAGACCTTCCTAAAGATAAGAAGAAGGCTATTTCTCAGTGCTTTATATCTCCTGAACTCTTTTACGAGGCAGTCTATCTGATTGTTCAGAACGGACATATTCTTCAACAGTCGCAACCCGACATGTGGGAGATGAAGCTGAAAAATATCGAATATTATCAGCAGCAGATAGAGGCGAAGTTGGATGGAATGGGCTTTAACGGCAAAGATTTAGTGGCAGATATTGCCAGCGATTATTTTGAGGATTATGTGCATTACCGAGAGGCTAAACTGTCCATTACCAGCGAGCAGTTTCTAGGCATTATCCGCAGCTTGCAGTAATCAATTTGTTTAATTCATAAATAAATTATTATGAAGCCTTTCCTTCGCTTAGTGGCAGAAGATTTGTATGCTAAATATGGTGATGATCTCTCTCGCATCACGGTGGTTTTCCCGAATAACAGAGCTCGTCTCTTTATGGGTGAATTTCTTGCCGAAATAGCGGGTAAGCCTATTTGGTCGCCTAAATATACAACCATCCAGGACCTTTTTGCTGGATGCTCCAATCTACATATCCCTGATTCTTTCAAGTTGGTCTGCGACCTCTTTGATGTCTACAACCACAATGTGCCGACTCCCGAAACGTTTGACGAGTTCTATTTTTGGGGCGAAATTCTTTTGAGTGATTTTGATGATGTGGACAAGAACAGGGTGGATGCAGCGGCTCTTTTCAGAAACATAAAGGAACAAGGCGAATACATTGATACATTTGAACATCTGAGCGACGAACAGAAGTCTTACTTGAGGATGTTCTTCAAAAATTTCTCTTCAGACATGCGTACCGAGTTGAAGGAGCGTTTCCTCAAGCTTTGGGATGCACTTATTAATGTTTACCAGGATTTTCGTGCGAAGTTGGAATCGCAAGGCTTCGCTTACGAGGGTATGATGAACCGCATTGTTGTGGATAAACTTCGCAAGGAGGGACTTTCTGGTTTCGATTCTGAGAAATATGCGTTCGTAGGTTTCAATGTCTTGAACGAATGTGAGAATGAACTTTTCTCTTTGCTGGATAATGCGGGTAAGGCTCTGTTTTATTGGGATTACGATCTCTTTTATACTGAAAAACCTTATCATGAGGCGGGACTTTTTATCAATAAAAACCGACTTCGTTTTCATAATGAACTTCCGAAAACTGTCTTCAATAATTTAGAAGAGGTAAAAGATAGAAAATTTACCTTCATCAGTTCGTCGACGGAGAATGCGCAGGCGCGTTTCCTCAACAGCTACTTGACGAACGTGAAGAAGGAGTGCGAATTTAAGGATGCCGATACCGCTGTGGTGCTTTGCAACGAAGGACTCCTGCTGCCGGTTTTGCACTCCGTGCCCGATTGCGTGAAGGACATCAACGTTACCATGGGATTTCCACTTACGCAGACGCCAGTCTACAGTTTGGTTCTCAATTTATTGGATATGCAGACCTCTGCCCGCAAAGGGAAGGATGGACGCACTTGCCGTTATGTGATGTTGGCGCCATTGTTGAGGCACTCTTATATCCGTGCTGCAATGCCTGAGGCCGACGAACTTTTGAATGCTTTGGCTCGAAATAGGAACTATTATCCTTCGGAGAAAGACCTCTGCACTACGGAGAATCTCACTTTGCTTTTCTCCCTGATTTCAACTCCAACTGAGTTGACAGATTGGTTGCTGAAGGTTTTGAAATGTGTGGCTGCTTTTCATAGAAAGGAGGATGCTGAAGCCGAAGAATCGGCAACAGATGAAACGACTGTCTTGTATGACGATCTTTACAAGGAGGCTCTTTTCCGCACCTATACGCAGTTGAGCCGTATTAATGCTTTGCAGAAGGAGGAGCAGATCAAAATAAGCCTTCCGGTGCTAATTCGTTTGATAAAGAGATTACTCTCTTCTATTTCTGTCCCTTTCAGCGGAGAGCCTGTGAAGGGTATGCAGATAATGGGATTCTTGGAAACTCGAAATCTGGACTTCAAAAATATCGTGATGCTTTCTGTTAATGAGGGAACTTTGCCTAACTCTGGTAAGGAGACCTCGTTCATCCCATACAATCTTCGTAAGGGTTACGGTATGACCACCATCGAGCATAAAAACTCCCTTTATGCTTACTATTTCTACCGATTGTTACAGCGTGCTGAGAATGTGACGATGCTATACAACTCGGCCACTGAGGGTATGAGCCGTGGACAGATGAGCCGTTTTATGTTGCAGCTCTTAGCTGAGACCGATTTCGACATCAAAACATACGATATCCGTTCGGATGTTCCTATTGCTGAACCTAATCAAATTGAGGTGGAAAAGACCGATGAAATCGTCAATTTCTTGAAGAATGAGTATGACATCAGATGCAAGGAGAAGGCTTACCTTTCACCAAGTGCATTGAATGCATTTATTGACTGCTCGCTTCGTTTCTACTTCCGTTATGTGAAGGGTTTGAAGGTAAAGGATGATTTGACCGAAGGCATTGAACCATCCATGTTCGGAACCATTTTCCATAAATCAGCCGAACTTCTTTACAAAGAGTTGGGTGCTGATAAAAAACTGATACAGAAGGAGACTCTCGAAGAATTGGCTTCAAAAGATGGTCGTCCAAGGCTGGAGGCATATGTTGACTCTGCTTTCCGTACGGAGTTTTTTGGAAAGGGAGAGAACGAAAAAATTCCAGAATATACAGGTGAACAACTGATTAATAGAAAGGTAATTATTGATTATCTCACAAAACTGGTACGCCTTGATGCTGAATATGCGCCGTTTTCCATCCAAGGATTGGAACTTCCTGTTTATGAGCAGATGAAAATTAAGGCAAATGGTGAGGAACTTCTGGTGAATATCGGAGGAATTGTCGATAGAATGGATTTAAAAGAGGGCATCTTCCGTATCGTGGATTACAAGACAGGAGGCACGGCTAAGGTCGATACCATTGCCAATATTTTTGAACAGAAAGAGGAAAGGGCGAAATACTTGTTGCAGGCATTTCTTTATTCTGCTATCCGTCATCGTGAGTTGCAGGGTCAGTATGATGTAAAACCAGCCATTCTTTATATAAACAAAGCTATGGTGGGATACTCTCCCGATGTTCAGGTTTTGAGAAAAGAGAATAACAAAAAAGAGACTGTCGATTCAATCGCCACCTATGAGGAGGAATATCGCTCCTTGTTGGAATATAACATAGGAAGAATCTTCGACAAAAACGAACCTTTTAGACAGACCTCCATTGCCAAATCTTGCGAGTACTGCGATTTCAAAGAGATTTGCAGAAAGAGGGTTTGATAGGAGTGAATGGAAAATGGAAACAGCTTCTTGTCAAATCTATGCTGCTACTTTGAAAAAGAATTTGAATATGGCATCCCAGCTTAACATTGGAATAAATAAAGTGGTAAGAAATCCGCAGAAGAATCCGGCTATAACCTGTTTAGGTGTGTGCGCTTTGAGGTAGAGTCGTGCAGATGCCATTAAACCGCATAACATTACGATGGTGACAATCAAAAAAAGAGGGAAGATGTGCATGTAATAACTTATAATCAAAGTTCCTCCTAAAAGTGCACCCATTCCAGTCATGTGTGCGCTGATTTTCCAAACTCGGCTAACGATTGCATCAATTATAAGAGAGATCGCTATTGCAATCACAATTGCAGAAACGAAAGTCGGGAATACAAGCGTATAAAGTGAAACTGCACATAATATGTACGAAATGGCGGTTAATAGGTAGGGTATAGTTCTTTCTTTCTTATCTTTTAGATTCATGCTTGATGTCACTTTCAAAAGATAAAGAATCAAGATGCATGTCATTGGAATAATAGTTCCGAAGATAGCAACGGAAACATAGGAGCTCCTGATGTAAAGCTCTGGATAATAAGAGAAAAACTCTGTTGATGTTAGAAGCATAATCCCGTATAATGGAATAAAAAGCGGGAACAGTACAAATGACAAAAGCTTTGATAGTGCGTTCATCCAAAATCGTTTTAGTTATATTTCTTTTCTGAGCCTTGATACAGGAAAATTCAATTGCTCCCTGTATTTGGCTACTGTACGTCTGGCTATGATATAGCCCTTCTCTTTGAGAATCTCAGCAAGTTTGTCGTCAGTCAGCGGGTCACGCTTGTCTTCTGCATTGATGCACTCTTGAAGGATGGTCTTGATTTCCATAGAGGAAATCTCCTCTCCTTGGTCATTCTGCATCGTCTCAGAGAAGAAATATTTAAGTGCATAAATGCCGAAGTCTGTCTGAATGAATTTGCTGTTACTTACTCTCGAAATAGTGGATATGTCGTAACCTGTATCTTCTGATATGTCTTTGAGAATCATTGGCTTTAGCTTTGTTTCATCTCCTTCCAAAAAGAACTCTCTTTGTCGTTCGATGATAGCTTGCATGGTTCTTTGTAACGTCTCTTGCCTTTGCTTAACCGCATTGATGAACCATTTGGCAGAATCCAACTTCTGTTTGACGAACATGACAGCGTCTTTCATCTCTTTGCTCTGGTTGCTTTTGTTGTTGGCATACTCTTCGAGCATATCGGAGTAGTTTCTGTTTAGTCTCAACTCTGGGATGTTCTTGTTGTTGAGGGATAGAATCAAATCTCCATCTTGATTTTCCAGAATGAAATCGGGAACCAACTGTACGCTGTTTTCTTCCAAAACGGAGGTCCATGAACTTCCGGGTTTTGGGTTGAGTTTTATAATTTCGGCAACGACCTCTTTGAACTTATTTTCCGTGATGGAATGGCGTTTTATGACTTTGTCATAATGCCTTTTCGAAAAATCATCGAAGCTGTTTTCTAATAAATTAATGGCAAGAGCAATGTTTTCTGTCTCTTTTTTTCTTTTAAGTTGAAGAATAAGGCATTCCTGAAGGTTAGTAGCGCAAATACCCGCTGGTTCCAACATCTGTACAGTCTTTACTGCATTGGCCATCTCTTCGTCTTCTACTTGAATGCCTTGTTGGAAAGAGTAGTCGTCTACCATAGACTCGACCTCTCTCCGCAGATAACCGTCTTGGTCAACGTTTCCGATGACATATTCTGCTAACTCCTTCGTCTTTTTATCCAACTTTTTGAGGTGTAATTGCTCGATGAGATATTCGTGTAGTGAATAACCGGTAGCGTAACCTATCTCATCCTTCTTGTCGTCGTCGTTGTTGTTGACAAGGTGCAACTTGTAATCAGGAATGTCGTCTTCGTTTTTATAATCACCTAGACTAATATCGTCATAATCGATTGTATCATCCTCACCGTTATTCTCATCTTGAAGATTCTCATCTTGTGAATAGTCATCTTCCTCTCCTTCTTCCAAAGCTGGGTTCTCTTCAATTTCTTGTTTTACTCTTTCTTCCATTTCCAACGCAGGTACTTCAAGCAACCTTATCACCTGTATCTGTTGAGGTGATAACTTCTGTTGAAGTTTTTGTTGTAAACTTTGTTTTAGCATAAGCAACGTAAATTTAAGAGAAGACCCATGAGTCTTAAATGCAAATGTAGTATTTTTTTTAACTAAAAAGAGAAAAATAACGTATAAGCTTCGTTTTATGTTCTCTTTGAGAGATACTTTATGCCTTCTAAAAGGCCTATTTATGAATGCTATCTATTTGTATTTCAAAAAGAAACGATATTTTGAGATCTTTTTAATACAATTTTAGTGCCAAATTATTTTATAATCTCCGACTTGACTTTTTTTCGAAACGATATCTTTTGATATAAATTGTGCAAAACAAAAAGAAATTAACGTCATTAATCTGTATTTTTGTCCGTGTGTAAGTTATTTTCAAAGTGATTTTATGAACGACAATGTCCTAGAAAAGCTCAAAACTTTGGCTGAATCGGCCAAGTATGACGTTTCGTGTGCTTCGAGCGGAACTACCCGCAAGCATACGCAGGGGAGTGTTGGCAGTGCCTCGGGGTGGGGTATCTGTCATAGCTTCACCGAGGACGGTCGTTGCGTCTCTTTGCTGAAAATAATGCTCACGAATTATTGTATGTACGATTGTGCTTACTGTATCAACCGAAGAACCAACGATATTAAACGTGCCACCTTTTCGGTTTCCGAGTTGGTGGACTTGACCATTGAGTTTTATAGGCGTAATTATATTGAGGGACTTTTCCTTAGTTCAGGTGTGGTGAGAAACCCGGATTATACGATGGAAAGGCTCGTTCGTGTGGTGAAAGACTTGCGTCTGATACATCGTTTCAATGGATACATCCATCTGAAAAGCATTCCCGGAGCAAGCCGCGAACTTGTCGATGAAGCGGGTCTTTATGCGGATAGAATGAGTGTAAATATTGAGATTCCTAACGAGTCGAGCCTTAAAACGTTGGCGCCCGATAAGGATTTTCAAAGTGTCTATCTTCCTATGCAGTATATTCAGCAAGGAGCCTTGCAGAGTATTGAGGAGAGAAAGCATTTCCGCTCAGCTCCACGATTTGTTCCTGCTGGACAGAGTACGCAGATGATTGTAGGTGCTACGGCCGACACAGATAAGGATATTCTTAATCTTTCGTCGAATTTATATCAAAAACCGACGATGAAAAGGGTATATTATTCGGGTTTTGTACCCGTAAATGAGTACGACAAACGCTTGCCAGCTTTGAAACAACCGCCTTTGGTGCGGGAGAATCGACTCTATCAGGCCGATTGGCTACTGCGCTTTTATCAATTTACTGTCGATGAAATCGTTGATAGTTCATTCCCGAACCTCGATTTGGAGATTGACCCTAAACTTTCGTGGGCATTGCGTCATCCATCATTATTTCCGGTAGATGTGAATTTGGCGGAATATGAGATGCTGCTTCGAGTGCCAGGAATCGGGGTGAAATCGGCAAAATTGATTGTTGTGTCGCGTCGTTTCGGCAGACTCTCCTCATGGCAACTGAAGAAGATGGGTGTGGTGATGAAGAAGGCTCAATATTTCATCACTTGTAACGAATTGCCGTTTCATCATACTGTGAACGAATTGACCCCCGAGCGTGTTCGCGGACTTCTCACCAAAGGAGCCAAGAAGATGAATGATTCGCAGTTGTTAATTCCGTTTCAAGATTAAAAGGTGGATGTTTTATGCTAGTATTTCGTTACGATAAGAGTTTTGAAGGGCTGCTTACGGCTGTTTTTGATGGTTACACCCGTAGAGAGTTTCCTGACTTACTGTTGGGAGAAGAGGATATGCCGCCTCTTTTTTTCGATGAAATCGCAGATATCTATACAGATACCGAAAAATCAACTCGTGTTTGGAACGGACTTAAGAAACGAATGTCAGAAACGGCTTTGTATATGTTGCCAGAGGTTTGGCTCTCGGAATTGCCCGAGGTAGATATGCTGCTGTTCCGATACATTCGGAAGACTTTTGATTCAAAGCAGAGTATTGAACTCAATTTCGGAGATCCGGATGTCATGGAGCTCACAAAAATCTGGAAACATGTAAGCAAAGAGCGTTTGAGAGTAATCCAGTTTGTTCGTTTCCAGAAGACTTCTGACGATATCTTTTTTGCCTGTATAGAGCCTGAATACAATGTCATTCCGTTAGTTTTAAACCATTTTACCGATAGATTTCACGATCAACGTTGGCTTATTTATGATTCGAAACGTGATTTCGGTTTCTTTTATGATTTGAAAAAACCTGTCGAGGTTCATCTTGATGCCAAACAATGGGACGGAAATGGTTGTTTGAATGACCAGTTGGCCGCTGAAGATGAGAAACTTTATCAGAAGCTGTGGCAAGGCTATTACAGCTCCATGACCATTAAGGAGAGAATAAATCCACGATTACACCGACAAAATTTACCCGTCAGGTTCTGGAAATTTTTACCTGAAAAAAGAAAATGAGGGCTTACCTGAAGAAGTGCGTGGACAGCATTTAACCAAGAATCAATCAAAATAAATAATAAAAAAAACGGATCAGCGGATAGGTGGGGTTGGTACAAGGACAAGAATCCCCAGATTCAAGAATAAAGTTTGGCAAGCCTGTACATGAAAAACTTCACGTCTGCCACGCCCCTGAACTGTGTTCGGAA
>JALNVE010000013.1 GCA_023227695.1 Paludibacteraceae bacterium | reverse complement strand
GCTTTCCGAACACAGTTCAGGGGCGTGGCAGACGTGAAGTTTTTCATGTACAGGCTTGCCAAACTTTATTCTTGAATCTGGGGATTCTTGTCCTTGTACCAACCCCACCTATCCGCTGATCCGCTATTAGTTGTTTTGTTTCCATGGTATAGAAACGTTGATACTTGGTTTTTTATGATATTTCTTTCCCCACTAAATTTCTACTGACCCGGTAAAAGTGCCATCTTTTTTTATGAATTGAAGATTGGATTCGGAGATTTTCTACAGAAGGAGCCTTAAATGTATATAAAAAGAAAAATCCAAGCGGCGAAAAAATCGATGCTTGGATTTAGTTGTCTCACGAGGATTCGAACCTCGACAAACAGAACCAAAAACTGTTGTGCTACCATTACACCATGAGACAATCCTCTTTGCTTTATTTTTCAAAAGCGATGCAAATTTATGCCTTATTTTTGAATTCTCAAAGCGTTTTCCGAAAGTTTTTCGGAAAAAGTCGTTATTTTGCGATGAGAAGGAAGTAGTTCTTCTTTCCTTTTTGTGCTAAAATATACTTGCTGTTTAAAAGGCATGAGTTGTCAATGACTGTTTCTGTGTCAGTTAACTTTATTTTATTAATAGAAACCCCACCACCTTGAACCATTTTCCTCAATTCTCCTTTGGAAGCAAAAACATCTGCCTTCTCGGTAAGTAAATCGATTGCCTTGATACCTGCTGACAATTCGTCTTTAGAAATCTCGAATTGAGGAACACCTTCAAAAACAGAAAGCAAAGTCTCTTCGTCAAGTTTGTGAAGTGATTCTGAAGTTGCGTTTCCGAAGAGGATGTTAGATGCTTCTACAGCTGCCTCGTAATCCTCCTGAGAGTGAACCATGACAGTGATCTCAAGGGCCAAACGTTTCTGAAGTGGACGTAAATGAGGTGCGTCTGCCTGCTCTTTGATAAGAGCCTCAATTTCATCTTGAGGAAGGCTAGTGAATATCTTGATGTATTTAGCCGCGTCTTCGTCTGATACATTCAACCAGAATTGGTAGAACTTGTAAGGAGATGTGTATCTTCTGTCTAACCAAACGTTTCCGGACTCGGTCTTTCCGAATTTCTTTCCGTCGGCCTTAGTGATAAGAGGGCAAGTTAGAGCGAATGCTTCATTTCCTGCAATCTTTCTGATCATTTCAGTACCTGTTGTAATATTACCCCATTGATCTGCACCACCCAATTGAAGCTTGCAGTTCTTGTGTGAGTTAAGGTAAACGAAGTCGTAACCTTGAAGAAGTTGGTAGGAGAACTCAGTGAAAGACATGCCGTCTGCGCCATTCTCACCAGATATACGACGTTTAACGGAATCTTTAGACATCATATAGTTAACAGTGATCAACTTACCGACGTTTCTGATGAAATCCAAGAAAGTAAAATCTTTCATCCAATCGTAGTTGTTAACCAATTCTGCAGCGTTCTCTGCCTTGCTGTTGAAATCCAAAAATTTTTCAAGTTGTTTCTTGATGCACTCTTGGTTGTGACGAAGTTTAGGCTCGTCAATTAGAACTCTCTCTTGAGATTTACCAGAAGGGTCTCCGATCATTCCTGTTGCACCTCCGATCAATGCGATAGGTTTGTGTCCGCTGCGTTGGAAATGGCGAAGCATCATGACTCCAACCAAGTGTCCTATATGTAAAGAATCGGCAGTAGGGTCGATGCCTAGGTAAGCCGATGTCATCTCTTTTTTTAGTTGTTCTTCTGTTCCTGGCGTCATGTCCTGAATCATGCCACGCCACTTTAGTTCTTCAACAAAGTTCATCGTATTTATTATAAATATGTAACGTAATTTATGTTGCAAAGGTAATGAATCTTTATTTACTGACGAGAGAATATTTCTTTTTTGTGTTCCTAATATTTTGTATTTTATGGATTTGCATTAAATTTGCATTTTAAAACAAAATCAAAAAATCAAATAATATATGATTAATTCACAGGACATTAAAAACGGAACTTGTGTTCGTATCGATTCGAAACTTTATTTTTGTGTTGAGTTTCAACATGTTAAACCAGGAAAAGGAAACACAATCATGAGAACTAAGTTGAAAGACGTAGTTACAGGTCGTATTTTGGAGCGTCGATTCAACATCGGTGAGAAATTGGAGGATGTAAGAGTAGAGCGTCGTCCTTACCAATATTTGTATCAAGAGGGAGAGAACTTGATGTTTATGAACCAAGAGACTTTCGATCAAATTCCGATTGGTCACGATTTGGTTACAGGTGTTGAGTTTATGAAAGAGGGTGATGTTGTTGAAGTTGTATTTGATGCATCAACTGAGGCTGTTCTTTTCGCAGAAATGCCTGTGAAGACTGCGTTGAAAATTACATATACTGAACCAGGATTGAAGGGTGATACTGCAACTAACACTTTGAAACCTGCAACAGTAGAAACTGGAGCAACAGTACGTGTGCCATTGTTCATCAACGAAGGAGAGAAGATCTTAGTTGATACTCGCGAAGGTTCTTATATAGAGCGTGTACGTGAATAATTCACACCTTATTATATAGGTATAAGAAAGGAGGGGGTTGTAACTCCCTTCTTTCTTTTTATTTTTTTAGTATCTTTTTTGTGAGATGATGTATTGTTTAAAATATCTGAGATACCTTATCCAATCGAAGCATCGGAGGGGTTTTGGCATACATTCTCCATTCGTTTTTCATCTTGTAACGGATGTAATCGAAGAAAAATTACCATATTATAAGTATAGTCTTATAGAAAAGGTACGAAGTTTGTTGTTAAAAACCAGTAAGACTGTAAAGGTTGAAGATTTCGGGACGGGGAAGTCTGGAGTAAGAAAGATTTCTGATATCGTTAAATGTTCTTCGAAATCTAGAGATTATGCGCAGGTTTTGTTTCGGTTGGTCAATTTTTACAAAGCTCAGGACATCCTTGAATTAGGAACCTCGTTTGGTTTGACCACCATGTATTTGGCTGCACCCAACTCAAAGTCGAATGTTGTGACAATAGAAGGGAGTCTTGAAATAGCCAAATATGCAAAACTAAGTTTTGATCACGCTGGTTTTAAAAACATAAAACTGTGCGAAGGAAATATAGACCATTGTCTTCCTAGTGTGTTGAAAACATTTAAGAAACTTGACTTTGTATTTTTTGATGCAAATCACAAAAGAGATGCTTTGATGAATTATTTTAATGCTTGTTTCGAGAAGTCGCATGATAAGACGGTCTTTGTAATTGATGATATCTATTGGTCGAACGACATGGAGAATGCTTGGAAGGAGATCAAAAAGGATCCAAGGGTAAGGGTCACAATTGATATGTTTTCTTTCGGTATAGTATTGTTCGATTCTGAGTTACAAAAAGAGAATTATATTTTAAGATTTTTTCCGAATCTTAGAATTCATTTGCTGGACGCCCTTAATATTAACTATTAAAAGTGTTTAGTAGATACAATAAAAAGTTAAATGCTCGTTTTGTAATGTAGAGATTGCAAAAAAATGAAATGTGACTTATAAAAAAAATCGATAAAGATTGTTTTTATAGAAAAAAAGCATACTTTTGCAATCCTTTGTGTAGAGAATCGTGATATGATTAGTATTAACTTTAATAATTTTCTATAGATCGCTATGTATTGGACGTTAGAATTGGCATCAAAATTGGAGGATGCTCCATGGCCAGCAACCAAAGATGAGCTGATAGATTTTGCAATGAGATCAGGAGCTCCTATGGAGGTGATTGAAAACCTTCAAGAGATGGAGGATGAAGGAGAAATATATGAAAGTATTGAAGATATATGGCCAGATTATCCTAGTAAGGAAGACTTCTTTTTTAATGAAGAGGAATATTAGTAGGAAAGACGTTGCATTTTTAGCATTTGTAAACACTTGTTTTCTAGATAGATGATAATAATGCTAAATAAAAAATGTCTAAAAGTATGGAATTTATTGTAAAATATTTTAAAAATCACTAATATTGTTGTCGATTTTGCGATGATTATACGTCAAGTTATATGAAAAAAAGACATTTGACATTCTTTTTTTTCTTGTGGATTTTGTGTGTAGAACATACATCTGCGCAATTTGATGCCCAATTTAGTCATTATATGGAAGTTCCCGAGACTAATAATCCAGGAGCTGTTGCAGCAAATGAGATGATGAATCTTTACGGAATGTATAGGATTCAGTGGGCTGGATTTAGTGATGCTCCCGAGGATATGTTTTTTTCAGTTGACATGCCATTGACTATCTCAGGAACAAAACATGGTATTGGCTTGGTTTTTTCTAGTGAAAATATAGGTTTATTCAATAACCAAAGTGTTCTTTTAGAATATTCATACAAGATGAAACTCTGGAGAGGTGTTTTAGGCTTGGGATTGAATATAGGATGGTTAAGTCAGACATTTGACAATGCAGAGGTTGATTTTACCGGAAACGGTAATGCGGTGATAGAGGGTGATGATTATCATAGTGCGGATGATGCATATGCTTATTCAGGAGCTGAAGACAACGCGAATGCGTTTGATGTTGGATTTGGATGCTTTTATAAAGATGATGATTTATTTGCAGGATTGTCAGTGTCTCATTTGAATTCTAACACAACTAATTACGGAATAGATTCAGCGTTAATGTATGTCCCTCGAATATTTTATTTGACGGGAGGATATAATATACGACTGCCTAATCCGTTTTATACTCTAAAGCCATCGACTCAAATGAGAACAGATTTTGAGTCTTCACAGATAGAGTTATCTTGTTTGTTAGAGTACGATAAAAGAATAAGAGGCGGACTATCTTATAGATTTGGAGATGCATTTGTTTTCTTGGTAGGAATAGATTTGTTTTCTGGTCTTAGTTTAGGATATTCTTATGATTTGCCAGTTTCGAAAATGATTATGTCGGGTGGTAGTCATGAAGTATATATGAGATACAGTTTTAAACCTGAGTTTTCAAAGAAAAATAAATATAAGAGTGATCGAATTTTATGAAACAAAGAAGAAAAAAATTAAGTAATTTAAATATCATGAAAAAGCTGTTAATTATTTCAGTAATCGCAGTGCTACTCACCGGATGTGGAGGAGAAAATGGTGAGCTAGTAGGAGTTTATTCTAAGTCGTGGAAGGAGCCCACTCCTTATGGAATGTTGTTCATAAAACGAGGTTCTTTTACGATGGGTCAAAACGATCAGGACGCCAATTGGGCAATGACGTCACAGTCAAGAACTGTAGCATTGGATGCTTTCTGGATGGATGAAACTGAGATCACGAATGGTGAGTATAAACAGTTCGTCAACTGGGTAAGAGACTCAATCGCTCGTGAGAAATTGTCTGCAGTCGATGAGACTTATAAGATTTCTCAAGATAAAAAAGGAAACGAGTTAAAAACTCCAATCTTGAATTGGAAGAAGAAAATTCCTTGGAAGAAGGCTAATGAAGATTTGAAGGCTGCTTTGGACAGTATGTTTTACATGGACGAAGATGCTATCGATTTTGAGCCTCAGTTGAATGGTATGATCCTTATGTACAAGTATGGTTGGATTGATTATGTTCAGGCTGCAAAAAAAGAAAATAAATTTGATGTATTAAGAGGAAGTTATAATCGTAGCATCGCAGGTTTAGGAAAGACTAAGGATAGTGCAGATGTGATGATTAGAAAGGATACTTCTTTCACAAATGATCAAGGTCACGTTATCAATCAAACTGTATATAGAGAGTTAAAGAGACGTGCAGACTTCATTTCAATGAAGCGTGTAAATATTTATCCTGATACATTGTGTTGGATTCGCGACTTCACTTATGCATACAATGAGCCATATATGAAGATGTATTTCGCTCACCCTGGATATGGTGAATATCCTGTAGTTGGAGTGTCTTGGGAACAAGCACAAGCATTCTGTCACTGGAGATCTTTCTTATTTAATTCTTATCAAATAAAGAATAAAGGTGTAAGAGTTCAAGATTACCGTCTTCCAACCGAAGCTGAGTGGGAATATGCTGCTCGTGGTGGAAAAGATCTTTCAATGTATCCTTGGGGAGGTAATTATGTACGTACAACAAAAGGTTGTTTCTTGGCAAACTTTAAGCCTCAAAGAGGTAACTATACAGATGATGGTTATCTAATCACTGCAAAAGTAGGTTCGTATCCTCCAAATGAATTCGGTTTGTATGATATGGCTGGTAACGTTGCAGAGTGGACATCTTCTGCATATCATGAGTCAAATTATAGTTTCGTTCATGATATGAATCCAAACTATGAGTACAATGCTAAATCTTCAGATCCAGACGTTTTGAGACGTAAGGTAGTAAGAGGTGGTTCTTGGAAAGATGTTGCAGTATTCTTACAGTGTGGTGTTCGTACGTACGAATATCAAACAGAGAATCGTTCTTTTATCGGATTCAGATGTGTTCGCAGCTATATTGGTGTAGAATAATAGACTATTAACAAATAATAAATATTAATAATAAAGTAATTATTAACCTTAAATAAAATAGTAAAATGGGATTACAAGATTTTTTATCTTCCCCAGCAGGGAAGCGTATGAGTGGTGTTGCTTATGGTTTTGGAGCCAGTATCGTTATTATTGGAGCCTTGTTTAAAATCCAACACTATCCAGGTGCAGGTCTTATGTTGGGAATAGGAATGGGTATTGAGGCTATCCTTTTTGCCTTGTCAGCAGTTGAAAAACCTCATAAAGACTGGGAGTGGTCTTTGGTTTATCCAGAATTGGAAGGTGGTGAAGCTTCTGAAAAGTCTTCAAAAGAAAAAGGTAAAAATGAAATTGCTAAGCTTGAACAAGTTCCTTCTATAATTAATGAGGAAATGGCTAAGTTGACTGATGGTATCAAGAAGTTAAACGAAACTGCAGGTCAGATAGGTTCATTGACTGATGCTGCTGCTGTATCTAGCACATATGTTTCTAATTTGTCTAAAGCGTCTGTTGCTGCAGGTGAATTTGCTTCTTCACAGAAGAATTTGAAAGATTCATCTGATTCTTTGGTTTCTTCTTATCAAAGCATAGCATCTAGCATTGGTTCTGCTTCTCAAGGTTCTAAGAACTTTGCTGATCAAATCGATGGCATTAATAAGAATATTTCTACAATTAATTCAGTATTCGAACTTCAAGTTAAGTCTGTTAACGAGCAGAACGAAGCAATGAAGACATTATCTTCTGCTGTTAATAAGATTGAAGCTTCTTTGAATGGTTCTGCTGTTGAGGCTGAGTCTTACAAAGATCAAATTGCTCTTCTTTCAAAACAAATGAAGAGCTTGAACTCTGTATATGGCAATATGCTTAACGCAATGACAATCAGAGGATAATAAGAAATATTAATTAATTGAGAAGTATAATTATTAAGGATATAATATGAGTGCTACGAATTGTCCGGAGACCCCGAGACAAAAGATGATATCCATGATGTACTTGGTTTATACCGCATTGTTGGCATTAAACGTGTCGGTAGAAATCTTGAACGGATATTCTTTAGTGGATGGGTCATTGCGTAAGAGTATCAGCATTGCAGATGCTCGAAATATTGATATGAAGTATAAGTTTGAGTCTCTTGCTTCTCAAAACCCTACAAAGACAAAGGAGTGGAAAGCAAAGGCGGATTTATTAGCTGCAAAGTCAGATTCATTGTATAACTACATCAATCAAGTTAAGCGATATATTGTTGTTTTAGTTGATGGTGAAGAAGCTAATATCGATCCTAAGTTGCCTAATTATCTTCAGATTTCTGCAGAGAAGAGAGGTAATTTGGATATTACTGGAACAGTAGGTGTTGGAGAGGTTCCTTTCAATTGTGAAGGTCAAACTATTAAACCTGTAGGTAAAACGTTAAAAGAGCATGTTAATGAATATGCAAAGTTCGTTAAATCTATGGTTGAAGATAGTTTAAAGGCTAAAACTATTGATCAAACATTTGATACTAAAGATATAAAGCATGCTGATGGTCAGAAAGTGAAATGGGAAACTGAAGTATTTGATGGTATGCCAGCTGTTGCAACTTTGACAATGTTGTCAAAGGTACAGAATGATATCCGTAATACAGAGGCTGAAATCATGCAATATTTGATCAACCAAATTGATGCTGGTGACTTCCGCGTAAATAAGATTCAGGCTTTGGTTATTCCAGATTCTAAATACCTTATTAAAGGAGGCAAGTATCATGCTCAGATAGTATTGGCTGCTACAGACTCAACACGTCCGTTGGAAGTAGAGGTTAATGGCAAACAGATTCCAAATGGTATCTATGAGTTTGGTTGTGGTTCAACTGGTAAATTTGACTATAAAGGTAAAATCAAGATGAAGAAGCCATCTGGTGAAGAAGTTTCATACGACTTCGCTAGTGACTATACCGTAGGAGAACCAAGTGCAACTATCTCTGCTGATATGATGAACGTATTTTATGCTGGTATTAGCAATCCATTGAGCGTGTCTGTTCCTGGTGTTGCTGCTAGAGACGTAAGTATCTCTATCACAAATGCAAAACAAGTTCAAACTGCTAAGGGTTGGAACATTACTCCAGTAAGAGTAGGTGTTGAGGCTGTTGTTACTGTATCTGCTAAGATGAATGGTAAGGCAACTGTAGTTGCTAAAAAGGCTTTCCGTGTAAAGGCATTACCACCACCATTGGCAAAGATAGAGTATACAAACTCTCAAGGTATTGTTGAAAAATACAAAGGAGGAACAGCGATTGCAAAAAACTATTTAACTACTGCAAGACGTATCATTGCTGAGTTGGATGATGCTGATTTGGATGTTAAGTACAAAGTTTTGTCATTCTCTTTGAACTCTTTCGACTCAATGGGTAATACATTGGTTGAAATGGCTCAAGGTTCAGAGTTGACTTCAAGACAAACGGCAATCTTCGCTAAGATGACTAGAGGTAAGACAGTTTACGTTTCTAACGTACAAGCTATCGGTCCTGATGGTATTAGAAGAACTTTGCCTCCAGTTGAAGTTAAGATTAAATAATAGCTGGTTACTATTTCTGATTCAAAAGTTTAAAGTTATGAGTAAGTATTTTAAAATATTGTTTGTTGGAGGTATGATGTCTTTTGCTGCCTCTTACGCTCAGACAGGAGATAACTCTTTCTTCGATGAGAGTGGAGAAGTTTCCGAAGAGGTAGCAACAAACTTACCAACTAGTGGTCCTAAGGAAGGCTTGGAACCAATTGAGTTGTTAAATCCACGTGCGGATGATGTTTATTGGCAAAAGGTAGTTTATAGAACTATTGACTTGCGTGAAAAGATGAACTATCCGTTCTATTATCCAGAAGAGTCTTCAGACAACAGACAAAGTTTGTTTACTTTGATGTTTAGACTAGTTCAGGATGGTAAGATTAAGGTTTATGAGTATCTTGATGCTCGTGAAATTTTCAATGATGAGCATCTTGTATCATTCAAAGACCTTTTGGAGAAGTATGAAATTATCAACAAGGTACAGAAGGATTCAATCACAAACGATTCTGTATTCGTAGTTGATGAGAGTGATGTTCCTAACAGAGATGTTATCAAGTATTACGTTAAGGAAGTTTGGTATTTCGATAAGATTACTTCTACTTTCAACGTTAAAATCATAGCATTCTGTCCTATCATGGTTAAGGAAACAGAGTTGGGTATTCAAAAGTTCCCTCTTTTCTGGATTCCATTTGATAAATTCAGACCATTCTTGTCTCAGACAGAGGTTTTGGTTACTGATAGAAACAATGGTGCTCGTCCTTCTTTCGATGACTTGTTCATTAAGAGACGTTTCTCAAGCTACATCTATAAGGAGTCTAATATCCAAAACAGAAACTTGCTTGAGTACTATTCTGATGAAAATGACATCAAGAAAGAGCAAGAGAAGGTTAAAACGTTGTTGATTAACTACGAGAATGACCTTTGGGAATATTAATTCTTATATAAGTTAATTTTTAAGGCGCTACATTTAATGTAGCGCCTTTCTTTTTATTCTATCTGTTTCTACGTGTTTACTGTTTAAATCTTTTTGTCTCTTCTTTATATTTTCCTTAACTTTGCCTCACTGTAAACATTATGATTTTATGGAATATAATTTTAAAGAGATAGAAAAAAAATGGCAGAATTATTGGAAAAATAATTCTACTTACAAGGTTGAAATCAACAAGAACAAACCTAAATATTATGTATTGGACATGTTTCCTTATCCTTCTGGTGCAGGTTTGCACGTTGGACATCCATTGGGATACATTGCTTCTGATATTTTTAGTCGTTACAAACGTTTACAGGGTTTTAATGTTTTGCATCCAATGGGTTATGACTCATACGGTTTGCCAGCAGAACAGTATGCAATACAAACAGGGCAACATCCTGCTGTTACAACAGGGAAAAATATAGCTCGTTATAGAGAGCAGTTGGATAAAATCGGTTTCTGTTATGATTGGTCGCGCGAGGTTCGTACTTGTGAGCCTAATTATTATAAGTGGACTCAGTGGGCATTTATTCAAATGTTCAATTCATATTATGACAATGACCAAGATAAGGCTATGCCTATCTCAAACCTGATTCTTAAGTTTCATCAATCTGGTTCTGAGTCTGTCAATGCTGTTTGCAGTTCAGATTTGTCTTTCACGGCTTCTGAATGGAACGCAATGAGTGAAAAAGAACAGCAGAATCTTTTGATGAACTATCGTATAGCTTATTTGGCTGATACAAAAGTGAATTTTTGTCCGGCTTTAGGTTGTGTATTGGCTAACGATGAGATTAGTGAAGGTCTGTCAATTCGTGGAGGTCATCCAGTCGAACAAAGAGTGATGAGACAATGGAGCTTGAGAGTTTCGGCTTACGCTCAACGTCTGTTAGATGGTTTGGATAGGATCGATTGGACAGATTCATTGAAAGAAACCCAACGTAACTGGATCGGTAGAAGTGAAGGCACAGAGATGAATTTCAAGGTAAAGGATAAACTTTATGATTTGGAAATCTTCACAACTCGTGCCGATACAATATTTGGTGTTACTTTCATGGTTTTGGCTCCAGAGTCAGAATATGTTTCTAAAGTAACAACTGATGCTCAACGCGCTGCTGTTGATGAGTATTTGAATCAGGTTAAGAGAAGAACAGAGCGTGAACGTATTTCTGATAGAAGAGTTAGCGGTGTCTTCACAGGTGCATACGCTATCAACCCTGTAACAGAAAAGGAGATTCCAATTTGGGTCAGTGATTATGTATTGTCTGGATATGGAACAGGAGCTATCATGGCCGTTCCTGCTCACGACTCTCGCGACTATGCTTTCGCAAAGCATTTCAAATTGCCAATTATCCCTGTTATTGAGGGTTGTGATGTAAGTCAAGAGAGCTTCGACGCAAAAGATGGTGTCATGGCTAATTCAGGTTTCTTGAATGGTTTGAAAGTAAAAGAGGCAATTGCCGCGACTAAGAAATATGTAAAGGAGAAGGGTATTGGCAAAGTTAAGGTAAACTACCGTTTACGTGATGCTATTTTCAGCCGTCAACGTTATTGGGGTGAGCCATTCCCTGTATATTATAAGGAGGGTGTTCCTTACGTTTTAGATGAGAGCAAGTTGCCTTTAATGTTGCCTGAGATCGAGAATTTCCTTCCAACGGCATCTGGTGAACCTCCATTGGGACATGCTAAAAACTGGAATACTCCAGAGGGTTATCCTTACGAGTTGAATACAATGCCGGGCTTCGCTGGATCTTCAGCTTATTACCTTCGTTATATGGATCCACATAACGACGAGGCATTGGTAAGTAAGGAGGCAGATGAATATTGGCAAAATGTAGACTTGTACCTAGGAGGTACGGAGCATGCAACTGGTCACCTTATCTACAGCCGTTTTTGGAACAAATTTTTATTTGATATGGGTGTAGTTTGCAAAGACGAACCTTTCCATAAGTTGATAAATCAAGGTATGATCCAAGGTAGATCTAACTTTGTTTACAGAATCAAGGATACGGATACATTCGTTTCTTATAATTTGAAGGAAAAATACGAGGTGACTCCTATTCATGTAGATGTCAATATCGTATCTAATGATATTTTGGATATAGAGAAATTTAAGAACTGGTCCCCTGATTATAAATCAGCTGAGTTTATCTTGGAAGATGGCAAGTATGTTTGCGGTTGGGCAGTCGAGAAGATGTCAAAATCCATGTTCAATGTTGTTAATCCTGATGATATAGTTGACCGTTATGGTGCTGATACATTGAGATTTTATGAGATGTTTTTAGGTCCATTGGAGCAATCTAAGCCTTGGGATACAAATGGTATTGATGGTGTGCTTCGTTTTTTAAAGAAGTTGTGGGGTCTTTTCTATACAAGGGAGAGTTTGTGTTTGTCTGACGAGGAGCCAACAAAAGATGAGTTGAAGTCTTTGCATAAGTTGATTAAGAAGGTGACTTATGACATTGAAAACTTCTCTTTCAATACTTCAGTTGCAGCCTTTATGATCTGTGTTAACGAGTTATCTTCATTGAAGTGCAATAAGAAAAAGATTTTGGATCCTCTTACAATCATTTTGACTCCGTTTGCTCCACACATTGCTGAGGAACTATATCATACTTTAGGTCATAACACTACAGTATGTGATGCTCAGTGGCCAGATTACGATGAACAGTATTTGAAGGAAGATTTAAAGAAATACGCAATATCTTTTAACGGGAAAGTGAAGTTTTCTATTGAATTCCCTGCAGATATGGATAAGGATGAGGTAGAAAAGCAGGTTATGGCTAACGAACAGACGGTTAAGATTATGGATGGTAATCCAACTAAGAAAATAATCGTTGTTCCAGGTAAAATTGTAAATATTGTTTTCTAAATAAAAGTGGTTAATTCTTTGAATCAAAAGAAAAATTAATTACTTTTGCACAAAATTCTGCGTAATCTCTTATGAAACTTATGGAGTTCATAATATTGCGTGATTGTTTAATGTGATAAAGAATTATAAAATGAATTTAATTAAAGTTGTAGAAGATGCATTTGCAACAGGAAAAACTCACCCAGAGTTCAAGAGTGGTGATACTGTTACTGTAGCATACAAGATTGTTGAGGGTAACAAAGAGCGTATCCAGCAATATAGAGGTGACGTTATTCGTATCAGCGGAGAAGGTGATAAGAAGCGTTTTACTGTACGTAAGGTATCTGGTGGTATTGGTGTTGAGAGGATTTTTCCTATGGAGTCTCCTTTTATCGATAGCATCACTGTTAATAAGGTTGGTAAAGTTCGTAGATCT
Organism: Paludibacteraceae bacterium; assembly: GCA_023227695.1. Taxonomy (GTDB): domain Bacteria; phylum Bacteroidota; class Bacteroidia; order Bacteroidales; family Paludibacteraceae; genus RGIG10190. The sequence goes on along the minus strand of JALNVE010000013.1, from coordinate 7,498 downwards.
AAGCTTTACTACTTACGTGGACTTACAGGTAAGAAAGCAAGAATCAAAGAGAAGAGAGTATAATACTATACTTCAATATAAAACAAAAGAGAGACCCACAAGGTCTCTCTTTTGTTTTCACTTATTGGATAATTATTATATATTTGCAACACCATTGTAAATATGCCTTAATAGGCATTTGTTTAATACAATATGGAAGAAAAAAAATCGTTTAGATAAAAAACTTCTTATGAAATTAAAATTGGCATTTTTGGTCGGAGCGTTGATTTCGACAGTTTCTGTATCATCGCAGGAAAGTGATCCTGTAATCATGACAATTGGAGGAGAACCGATTCACAAATCAGAGTTCGAATATATTTATCACAAAAACAATACGAATACATCATTAGAAAAGAAAAGTTTAGACGAGTATGTCAATCTTTTCGTGAATTTCAAAATGAAAGTGTTCGAGGCAAAAGAGAATGCCATGGATGATAAAGCATCTTTTTTGAGAGAATATAAATCATATGAAGATCAGTTGGTTGCTCCATATTTAATTGATAAAGCAGTTGAAGATTCTCTGATCAAAGAAGCTTATGACAGAATGCAGGAAGAAATTACTGCAAGCCACATATTGGTTAAGATAGAAGGTGAAGATACGCTTAAAGCATATCAAAAGATAAATGCAATCTATTCAAAATTGAAAGGTGGTGTTGATTTTGCTACTTTAGCAAGAGATTCTTCTGATTGTCCTTCTTCAAGAACAGGTGGCTCTTTGGGCATAGTCACACCTTTCTCAACTGTATATCCATTTGAAAACATGGCATATAAAACTTCAGTTGGAAAGTTTAGCAAGCCTTTCCGAACAGAATTTGGTTATCATATTGTTTATGTTACTAATAGAAAAAAAGCAAACATACCTGTTAGGGTATCTCATATTTATAAGAGAATGTCAGATAACGCTAAGTCTCAGATAGATTCTCTTTATTTATTGTTGAAAAATGGTGCTAAATTTGAAGATTTGGTTGAAAAAAATTCGGATGACAGAGAGAGTGCATATAAAGGTGGTGATTTAGGTTGGATTACAACAGGACGTTATCCTATACAAATCGAGAACATGGTTCGTCAACTAGAGAATGAAGGTGATATAAGTCCAGTTGTTGAAACTCCTTTTGGTTATCATATCCTTTTTTTGAAAGAAAAGAAAATTTTAGGAACTTATGAGGAAAACTATGAGAATATAAAGAAGAAGGTAGAAAGAGATAGTCGATCTTCTATTGTTTCTCATAAAACATTAGAAAGATTAGCATTGAAATATGACTTTACTATTGTTGATGGAGGTTTGGATGTGTTTTATAAGTTAGCAGAGGATTCCCTTCCTTTTCAAAAATTAACTGACGTTTGTAAGAATTTATATGCTCCTTTGTATATTATGAATGGAGAATACTTTCCACAAAATGTATTTAGTGATTATTTCAAGGAACAGAAGTATGCCTATGATTCTGAAAGAAAATCGCTTCGTAACAATGATAATAATAAGAGAACACGAGAGAATAACAAGTATGCTCATTTGTCTCCAGTTGATTTTGTTAATGCTGTTTTTTATGAATATTACAATAAAGAGCTTATTGAATTAGAAAAAAAGGATCTTATTGCTAAAAATTCAGATTTACGCAATTTATTGAGGGAATATAGCGATGGTTTGTTGTTGTTTGATATTAGCAACACAAAGGTTTGGAGCAAAGCCTCTTCTGATGATAAAGGTTTATCTCGTTTCTTTGATGAAAATAAGGCAAATTATAAGTGGGATGCTCCTCGATTTAAAGGCAAAATCGTTTATTGTTCTGATTCTTCAATAATGGTTACTGCAAAGAAGTTGATGAACACTGTACCCGCAGATTCTTTTGACGCGAAGGTTAAACAACAGTTTGACAAGAAAGTAAAAATAGAGAATGGTACATATCCAAAAGGAGTGAATAAAGCTGTAGATAAGGAAATCTTCAAGGATAAGACAGCAGAAGTAAAAGATAAATATACATTTTGTATTGGTAAGTTGATTAATGCGCCTGAGTCATATAAAGATGTGAAAGGCCCAGTTACTGCTGATTATCAGAATTACTTGGAGGATGAATGGGTAGCAAGATTGCGCAAGAAATATAATGTAGTCATTAAACAGGATGTTTTGAAAACGGTAAAGGAGTAATGTCTACAAATAAAGTTTATATGATTTAATTAGAACCCGTAGGGAGATGTTGTACATTCTTCGTACGGGTTTTAGTCGTTTGATGATTTTGAATATGAAAGGAGTTTTCTCAGTTCTTTTTGGTAGAAGGTGGTCTTTATATTTCCTTCTTTTAATTGGTTGCGTATCTTTCTTCTCTTGTAAGAAAGATGTCAAGGGAGATACTCCTATAGCTAGTTTAGATGGTCAATATCTTTACCCAGATGACGTTCCTGGACTTAAGTCTGCAGGTTTATCTGCTAAAGATAGTGCATTGATGATAGAACAGTATATAAAGACATGGGCAACAAATATATTATTTTATGAAAAGGCTCAGGAGAACGTCGAAAATACAGATGAGATAGAGGATTTGATGGAGCGATATAGAGAGACTTTGTTGATTTATGAGTATCAAAATCAATTGGTTGACGAAAGTTTAAGTGAAAAAATACCAGAGGAAGAAATTCAAAAATTTTATGATAATAATCTTGAATTGTTTAAATCTTCTGAACTATTAATTTCTGGTTTTTATATAGTTATTCCAAATAAAGCTCCCGATATGGAAGCTTTTAAAACATTGATAAAACATCCAGAACCAGAGAATTTTGATATTATAGAGTCTTTATGTGTGAAAAATGCGGCCAAATTTGAATATTTTATGGATAATTGGCACTCTTTTTCAGATATACAAAAGAAAGTTTCAGTTACTTTGGATGCTCATTCGATGCAGAAAGAAAGATCTGTTTATGAGGTAAAAGATACAATGTCTACATTTCTTTGTTATGTAAATGCGCATAAAAAAGTAGGAGATATTCAGCCTTTTGAATATGCAGAGCCAAGAATTAAGGCTATCATATCTGAGCGAATGAAAAATGAGTTTTTGAAAAAAGTTGGGGAAGATCTTCTGCAGAAGGCTTCTGAAAGTGGTGATTTAAAACGTTATTAATTATAATATATGCGAAAAGCTTTAGCATTTGTTTTGCTACTTCTGTCGTTCTTGTCTGTTAATGCACAAGACAATGTTGTAGATGAGATAGTTTGGGTTATTGGAGATGAAGCTATTTTACGTTCTGATGTAGAAGAACAACGTATGAGGTATCAATATGAAGGAACCAAGATTGTTGGTGACCCATATTGTTTTATTCCGGAGCAGTTGGCTTTACAGAAATTATACCTCGATCAGGCAAAGATAGATAGTGTTACTGCTGATGAAAAGTCTGTCTCTTCTCAAGTTGAAATGAGAATTAATTATCTTATTTCTCAGGTTGGTTCAAAAGAGAAAGTAGAGGAATATTTCAAAAAGCCGATGCCTGTTTTGAAGGAAGAACTACGAGAAATGGTGAATAACCAACAGGTTATTTTACAGATGCAACGTAAGATTGCTGGAGAGGTTAAGGTTACACCTGCTGAGGTAAGTAGATATTTCAAAGCTCTTCCTGAAGATAGTGTGCCTACAATACCTGCAATGGTAGAGGTGCAGGTTCTTTCTGTACAGCCTAAAGTTACCCAAAGTGCTATTGACGATGTTAAAGCTCGCTTACGCGATTTTCAAAGTAGAATTGAATCGGGAGATGCTGAGTTTTCAACTTTAGCTATTTTATATTCTGAAGATACTGAGTCCGCAAAGCGTGGTGGTGAGATTGGATACTCGGGCAGAGGTCAACTTGTTCCTGAATATGCTAATGTTGCTTTTGGTTTACAAGATTCAAAGAAGGTGTCTAAAATTGTAGAATCTGAATTCGGTTTCCACATCATTCAATTGATTGACCGTAAAGGAGAAAGAGTAAACACTCGTCATATTTTGTTAAAACCTAGAGTTTCTTTGTTGGAAAAAGATAATGCCAAGAAGAGATTGGATAGCATTGCTGAGGTTATAAGAAAGAATACTTTGACATTTGACGAATCTGTATTCCTTTATTCAGATGATAAAAACACAAAGAATAGTCTTGGACTTATGACAAATCCAAAGACAGGAGCTACTAAGTTCCAGTTGCAGGAGTTGCCTCCAGAGGTTGCCAAAGCTGTCTATAATATGAAAACGGGTGAAATCTCAGAGCCTTTCCCGATGATTGATTCGAGAGGTAGAGAAGTTTATGCCATTGTAAAGCTCAAATCCAGTCTAAAAACTCATAAAGCAAATATTGTTGATGATTATTTGAAATTGAAGGATATGTGTGTTGAGCAGAAAAGAAACGACAAATTGGATAAATGGGTAAAGGATAAACAATCTAATGTTTATGTCCGTATTGATGAAAAATGGCGTAATTGTGAGTTCCAATATCCAGGATGGGTTAAAGAATAAGTTTTCTATTTTGAATAGAAGTTAGTGAGAAACATGAAACAGATAAAATACATATTATTGCTTTTGATGTTTGGTCTTCTAATAGATGGTCACGCTCAAAAGACAACAAATGTTATCTTGGAAAACAGTGAGACTCTCTCTTTTGATAAAGCTAGGGGAGAGTCTTTTCAGGTCTTGAAAGGTAATGTTCGATTTCGTCAAGATAGGGTGACTATGTTTTGTGATAGTGCCTATTTTTATGATGAAAAAAACTCCTTTGATGCTTTTGGACATGTGAGAGTGGTTCAACCAGACTCTTTTACAATTACATGTAATAAGATGTTTTATGATGGAAATGTCCAACTTTTGAGATCAAGAGGAAATGTGGTGATGGACAATAATAAATTTGTCCTTCATACAGAGAATTTTGATTATTACAAGGGTAAGGGTTATGGTTATTATTTCAATGGAGGTAAGATTATCGACCCTCAATATGTATTGACTTCTGAATGTGGATATTATTATCCAAATGAAAAGAAATCTTCTTTTAAAAATAAAGTAAAATTGGTAAATCCAAATGTCACAATTACAAGTGATACTATGCTTTATAACTCTAAAAATGATATAGTTAATTTGGTAGGTCCTTCTGTTTTATACTATAAAGATTACACTGTCAATACAAAAAATGGTTGGGCTAATACAAAGACAAATGCAGGTGCTTTATACGATTATTCTGTCATAACAAGTAAGGATGGCAAATATGTTACAGCAGATACCATACTTTTCAATAAGACAGAAGGTTGGGCTAAGGCATATCATGGTTTGGATATGCAGGATTCGACAAGAAATATCATAATAAGAGGTGATTACGGTGTGTTTACTGAAAATCCAAGAGCAGGTTACGTGACGAAAAGACCTTATATGATTAAATTCGCACCGAAAGAGGATTCTTTGTTCCTACATGCTGATACTTTGCGTTTCTTAGAGGTTGATTCGACAGAGAGATTGGCTCGTGCTTATAACAATGTGCGTTTTTATAGAAAGGATCTTCAAGGGAAATGCGATTCATTAACATATAATTCTAAAGATTCAGTCATGCAGATGTTTTCAGATCCGATTATTTGGTCTGAAGAAAATCAGTTAACTGGAGATCAGATCGATGTTTATTTGGATAGCATCAATCCTAAGATGATTCATATAAAGAAGAATGCAATGATTACCTCTGAATGTGAAGGTGCTCCTGAGTACTTTAATCAGATGTCTAGCAAAGAATCGAAAGGATATATTATTGATAATCAGATTCGTAAAATTGACATGATAGGTAATGCATTATCTGTTTATTTTCCTGACGAAGACGGTGGAGGACATTCTATGGTTAATAAAGCAGAGGGAAGTCTGATGTCAATTTATCTGAAGAATAAGAAATTGGAGAAAATCGTAATGAAACCTCAGCCTAAAGGTGTTTTATATCCGCTTTCTCTAATAGAAAAAGAAGAGTTATTCTTGAAAGGTTTTAAATGGCAGAAAGATGTTCGTCCGGTGAGTAAGGAGGATATTTTCCGTCATACGAAATGAACTAATCTAAAAGTACATTAACGCCAAGGGCGAAGATCAGATTGTAATTGTCTTTTTTGATATCGTCAGATTGGTAAAATAAATAAGTGGCATTGCTCCTATTGTAATCAGCAGATAGGCTCAATGCCACATCTTTTGTTACTAATACCTTACAGAATCCTCCTGTCTCCATACTCCAACCGAAGTTGTACTCATCATAGAATTTTGTGTGATAACCCTCATCGTATTTATCTTTTACATCAAAATCGAGATTGAAGGAGAATGTGCCTCCAATTCCAAATAAGTATTTGCAGCCTAATAGGAATCTTTTTGAAATCGGTACAGTAAGGTATAATCCTGGCATGAAGCCATAACTTTGAGAACAATAATCAGACTCGAAATTGATATATCTTCGTTCGTCTGATTTTTCTTGTAAGTGAAGATGCTCTTCGTCGATTTCGAAGATATTGTAAACTAGACAGGTCTTAGCTCCTATTCCTACGTGTTTACAAGGGAAATATGCACCTTCTATTGAATATCCGTATCCATATTTATGGTTGAATTGTATGGCTCTGTAATCTGGTTGTATATTAGGAATATCATTTCCTCTAGGAGAGAAGTTTGCATTCAGACCGATAAAGCTTGGGTGCATTTCTTTAAAAGACAGGTCTGTCTCTGTTTTGCCGAATAGACAATCAGCCATTAGATATCCAAGGTTGCCTGATAGAATTCCAAATCCAGCTCCTGCGAGTACATCAGAAGCCCAATGTCGGTTGTTGAGAATACGGCTTACACCCACAATTGAGGCTACAGAGTAACCTCCTATGCTGTACCATGGACTTACGCATCCATATTCGTTGTGTAGTATGGTGGCAGAAGTAAAGGCTGTCATTGTATGTCCTGATGGAAATGAGTTCCTTTGGTAGTGAGAATAAGGACGGGTTCTGCCTATGGTGTTTTTGAACCCTTCTGTGAAAGCTGTTGTTGTTATCGTTGAAAATGCCATTGCGGTTAGCATCTTATGCCATTTTTCATGTCTTCCTTTTACTCCAAAACTGCGGAGGGCAAGTGCAGCAATTCCTGGCGTTACTTGCAGTATGTTGTCATAATTATATTTATAGTTTGGAAAATGATCATTCCTGAAATCTCTTATGTTATTATCGAACGGCCTAATAATACTCGTTCCAATAAAAAAAGAGGCTGGGGCGATAGCTTTCTTCCAGAGGACAGGTTTTTCTTGACATTTTGAGATAGATATCGTTGTTGAATCTATCTCTGACGCCGAGAGAAGAGAGAATGGTAAAAATAAAAAAAGAAGAAGAGACAATATCTTTCCCATTGTTGATTTCTGTTTTTTGCAAATTTATAAATTATATCAAGTCCTAAATAAGCGTTACAGGTTTTATTGGACAAACATACTATGATTTATCCATTCCAGCAAGCTAGCTTGCTGGAATGGATAT
>JALNVE010000012.1 GCA_023227695.1 Paludibacteraceae bacterium | reverse complement strand
TTGACCTATAGAGAAGTTACATTGCTCGATTTTGGCTCTGAATGTTTTGAATCTCTCAAACCACCAGCATTTATCGCAGATTAGAGCATGTTGCACCACGCAAATTGACCCATAGGTCAAAAAAGATCCTAATGAATTATTAGAATCTTTTTTATGTTTTATCTTGTATGTGAGATTTATAATCCATTGAATAGAAATCGCACAATGTCTTTTTTTCTTGCGTTCATCAGTTCCTGCAATTCTCCTTTGATATATGAAACCTCAAAACCTTTTAAAGCTAAATGAATCATCAGAGATGCAAAAACAACATCTTTTACTTTAAATACACCTTTTTCTACACCGTCTGTTATGATGTCTTTCAAAATCATTTTCTCCTTGCGGTCCAACTGACGACGCACGCGTGCTACTTTATGAATGTCTAGGAAGAAGTCAGCCTTGAGATTTCCGTTACGGGTTACAACCTCTTTGATGGCTTCCATACGCATGTAAATGTAGTCAATTAACCTATTGTCTGGAGATCCTTCGTCTTTTGATATTAACTCTAGTTTTTTGGCAACTTGATTCAACTCATTTTCTACAACAGAGAAGTAGATGTCGTCTTTGTTCTTGAAGTAGGTGTACAAGGTTCTTCTGCCTTTTTTTGAAGCTTGGGCAATGTCGTTCATCGTCGTATTCTCAACTCCTTGTGCAGCAAAGAGTTTTCTTGCGACGTCCACTAACATTTCCTTTGTCTTCGTTGTTCCCATCTTCAATATTTGATTTTTTATGTTTTATGATTGTAAAATTAAATCATATTTGGAAGAATAACAACATGATTATGCTCTAAAAATCTTATTTTATGGAGTTTTAGCATGAAAAAGGTGTTTTGTGAGATGATTTGCATTATTTATTATATTTGATAGAATATAGTAAAGATTTATAACATCAACAGAACAAAAAAGAGACTGAAAAATCAGTCTCTTTTTTGTTTATTATCTTCGTAATAGCGTGAAGTGCCCGACGTAAACTTTATCTGTTTCCGGAATGTTGATGGTGTACCAATAATCGGTCGAAGGTAAAGCGTTTCCATGTCCATCAGTTCCATCCCAACCATTGCTATTTTGGTAATTTTTGTAATCCATGAGTTGTTTGCCGTTTCTGTCAAAAATAGTAACAACTGAATTTGGATACCTTTCAATGTTTTCGATAATCCAAACATCGTTAAATCCATCACCGTTAGGACTTACATGAGTACTTGGTACAATAGCCACGCTGTCTGGGAATACAACTTTTACGGTCATGTTTACTATACTATCACATCCTTCTAAAGTAGCGAATCTTTGCTCGTAATTACCAGCTTTTTCAATGACTAATTCTCCAAATTGAAGTGTACTGCCGAAAGCCAACTCTTGAAATAGTTTCATAGTGACATTTGGATACACTTCGACGAGAGTAGATGGTGCTTGATAAGTGTTACCATTCATCTCAATAGAGAATGAATAGGTTCCTGAATTGCTTACAGAAGCATTTTTGATTGTTGCTATACTTTTAGAAGATGAGAATCCGTTAGGTCCTGTCCATTTCATCGATTCAACAATGTCTGGTACATTGTCTGCTGTAAGTTGAATGTTTTCTCCTTCACAATAAGGTCCGTTGTTGCTTGTTTGTAAGTCAAGTGCAATCAAGTGCAGGTTGACTGTGCTGTCACAACCATTGACTGTGGTAAATGTAGAATGATAATCACCCGTTTCTGAAATTAAAATTCCTCCGAAATTAATCTGGTTTCCTTTACTTAAAACAATGAAGGAATCGATATCTGAAGTAGGGTAGACGGATACGCTGTTGCTTTTGGCATCGTATGTTTTACCTTTTAAGGCAACTTGCAATTTGTATTCACCGCTATTCTTAGGTTGTGCGTTTTTGATCGTAGGCTCAAAGTCTTCAGATGTAAATTCATTAGGACCTGTCCATTTCAATTCAGCACCATCTGGAACTCCTGTTGCTGAGAAGCTGATGTCTCCTCCTTGACATATTGAACCAGAGTTGGAAGTGATGACATCTACAACGATTAAATGGAGTGTAACGATGCTGTCGCAGCCGTTCATTGAAGTGAAGGTATGAGTTTTTGTTGTTGTGCTCTGTAAAGTCTCATTTCCAAAGCTGATACTTTCTCCACCTGCAATGACTATGGTGGTGTCGATTTCGTATCTCTTATTTACAATAAGTTGACATGATTGAGCCATGAATGAGATTCCGTTTTTTGTTATCTTTAGTTTGTACTCGCCATTGTTGGTTGTTTGTACACTGATTTCAGGAGATGCTTCTGTTGAAGTGAATCCATTTGAACCGCTCCAATAGAATGTCGCATCATCAGGAAGTTTCATGGCTGATAGAATGGCTATTTCTCCTTCGCAATAAGGACCTGCATTAGCTGTAACAACAATGGGCGTATCAACAACCATAGAAAAATTGATGATACTGTCACAACCTTTTGCTGTTTTATGTGAAAAGTTTATTATTTCAGATTTTTCAGCGATTATCTCATTGTCTCCAATTGTGACTTTGTCTCCAATCACAACATGGACGGTTGTGTCTAAATTGTATTTTGGATTGATAACCAATTCGCAAGGTGTTGCCATGAATGAAACGCCGTTTCTTGTAATCTTCAAATTGTATTCACCGCTGTTGGTTGGCTTTGTATTGTTAATTACAGGAGATGTTTCATCGGACAAAAATCCATTAGGACCATTCCATTCTATTGTTGCATTGTCAGGAAGGTTTGATGCCATTAGAGAGGCATCTTCGCCCTCGCAATAGGGTCCTGCGTTTGATGTTATGACCATTGGAGTGTCTACTACCAAAGTCATGTTGACAATACTATCACATCCTGATTTTGATTGGAATGTTTTGGTAACCGTATGGGTCTCTGATGCAATAATCTCTTCATTTCCGAAATTGATTTTGTCGCCGATGAGAATATTTATGGTGGTGTCAACCTCCATTTTAGTGGTGACTACTAGTTCGCAAGGCTTAGCGTCAAAGGAGATGCCGTTACGAGTGATTTTAAGCGTGTATTTACCGCTGTGGCTTACCTTTGCTCCGTTTATAATTGGAGAGTTAATGGTGTTGTCTTCAAAACTAGCAGGACCATTCCATTCTAAAGTTGCGTCGGTAGGTACGTTTGTTGAGGAGAAATGTGCAATTGCATCTTCGCAATATGGTCCATCATTTGAGGTGATGACCTTAGGTGTGTCAACTACTAATGTCAAATTAACTACACTGTCACATCCGCTAGCAGATTGGAATGTTTTGGTTTTTGTTTGAGATCTTGATGCTATGAAACTCTCATTTCCGAAAATATACTCATCACCGATAACTACATTAATAGTCGTGTCAATCTCAATCTTTGTGTTAACCACAAGTTCGCAAGATTGAGCATAAAAAGAAACCCCGTTGCGGGTTACTTTCAGTTTATATGTACCACTGTCGCTGATTTTTGTCTCATTAATGACAGGAGCACTGTCTGTGTTGTCTTCAAAACTAGCAGGACCTTCCCATTCTAAAGTAGCATGAACTGGTATGTTTGTAGCAGAGAAATTTGCTTTCGAACCCTCGCAAAGAGGACCGTCATTAGATGTGATGACCATTGGTGTGTCAACAACCAATGAAATGTTGATAATGCTGTCACATCCATCAGTAGCTTCGAGTGTTTTCGTTATAGTTTTTGACTCAGCTGCAATCAAGTTTTCGTTACCAAAACTAATTTCATCACCAAACATCACATTCACGGTAGAGTCTATTTCAATCTTTGAACTGACTACTAAAATACACGGTACGGCATCAAAAGATACTCCGTTGCGAGTGACAGTTAAACCATATTCGCCGCTATCAGCCGATTTTACGTCGTTTATAACTGGCGAATTGCCTGTTTTGTCTTCAATTACAGATGCTATATCGGATGGTCCATGCCATAAAACCGTGGCGTCTGTTGGAATATTAGATAGTGAGAATTTTGCTGTCGCACCTTCGCAGTAAGGTCCGTCGTTCAGTGCAACAACCTTAGGTGTGTCAACTACCAAAGTGAGATTTACAACGCTGTCACATCCGTTTTGTGATTGGAACATTTTGGTTAATGTTTCAGAGCTTTTCGCAATTACTTCATCTTCTCCAAAATTTATTTTGTCTCCAATCATGACATGTAGTGTTGTGTCTGTCTCATATTTATGAATAACCATCAGGTTGCAAGGTTTTGCCATGAAGGAGACGCCATTTCTTGTGATTTTCAAATCATATTCACCACTATTCACCGTTTTTACATTTGTGATTTCGGGCGATGTTAGTGTGGAGGAGAATCCATCTGGACCAATCCATTCGATTGTAGCATCTGTAGGAACGTTCATGACCGAGAATTTAGCATCAGAACCTTCGCAATAAGGACCTGCATTAGAAGCGACAACAATAGGAGTGTCAACCTCCAATGTTAGATTTACGATGCTATCACAGCCCTTTATAGATTGGAATGTCTTTGGTATTGTAGTGGTCATGGACGCTGTCAATTCTTCGCCTGCATAGGTTATCTTATCACCAATTGTAACATTGACGGTTGTGTCTATTTCATACTTTTCATTGACTACTACTAGGGTTGATTCCGTCTTGAACACTTTACCTTCATTCTCGATTTTTAATTTGTATTCACCTCCATTTGTTATTTCTGCATTTGGAATGGTAGGTGATGCTAAGTTTGATGAGAATCCATCAGGACCAGTCCATTCGATTGAACTGCCAGTTGGAATGTCTCCAAGAATAGATAATTGAATGGAATTTCCTTGACAATACGGACCATTGTTAGTACCTCTAAAAATAGTGTTGTCTTCAACATTTAGAGTTAAGTTGATAATGCTATCACATCCTAATTCTGTAGTTAGTTTTATTGAATAAGTACCTGTTATTTTAAGTTTTACTGTTCCGATTTCACATGAGTCTCCAGGTAGAATAGTGATTGTAGTATCCCTTACTGTTGATGGATATACGTCTACGATAACTTCAGTCTCTTTTGATTTTACACCGTTATTTGTCAAAGTGACATAATAGGAACCAGCCATGTCTATCGTTGAGTTCTCTATTGTTGGCGACTGAAGATTGGAAGAGAATCCGTTAGGACCTCGCCACGCAAAAGCAGTACCATCAGGTGCATTATTCACAGATAATTCTATATAGTCACCTTCACAATAAGGACCTGTACTGTTTGCGTCCACAATGATATCACAGTTTGTCGTTGCTGACCCTGAATATTTGTTGAAGTTAATATCTCCAGGTTTTTCTGAATAGTTTGTGATCAAAAGAATATACCATTCACTCTTTTTTGCATTAGGAATGTAACAAGCTTCTTTGGCTGCTGTGGTGTAACTACAATCTATCATGTTTTCATAGGGATAAAGATCGTGAAACCCACGGAAACATGGATCGGTTATATTATTTGCCCTATCGTATTTTTGTGCTTTATATAAAATGTCGCATTTTTTTGTTGTATCATAATATGCTTCCCATTCTTCTAGGGGTGCATATTCTGATGGTAGTTGAATTAAATTACAGTTGATCTCTTCACACGGATTTGGATCTGTATATGTGATTTGATAACTATTGGAAAAGTTAGCATCTGCATTTTGACAGATGTTTGTTAACATCTCTTTCTTTGTTTTCCCTTCAAATGGTCCCCAACATGCAAAATCGATATCTTGATTGTCTGAATGACTCATCATGATAACTAAATCTCCAGGATCTTCTATTTGCATAGTAAACCAAGCTCCAGAATTGGTGTGTTGTAGACATCCGGCAGCATGACCGCCGTATATAGTCAATGGAAAATAATCAACTTCTTTGCCATGTTGTGTATCAGCGGGGAAGGTAATTCCTAAGTCATTTTCCATTGTACAAAAGGATATAACCTCATCAATGTCTGGAATTGGACATTGAGCATTGACTTGTTGTGTTGCAATTAATAATGATGTTAGCATCATCATTATTATTAGGTGTTTGGACATAATTAATTTTTTATTTATCAGATTCCGCTGTCTCTCAAAATTAACTTCATTGTGAATATCAAAATTAATTGATTTAAGTGAAATATGTAACGATTGGAAAAAGAAATAAACATGAAAGGAAAGATTTTTCAGTCTATTTATATGAAGGTGAAAAAAAAGAGGAACGCTCCGAAGAACGTTCCTCTTTTTAAAATTGCTTCTGTTTGATTACATTCCGAAGCTTATGCTGGTCATGTACTCATAGATAGGACTGATGAATCCTAATATCAAAATTCCTATAGTACAGATTCCCAAACCAATGATTGACATGTTGTCGCTCTTGATTGTTGGGATTGGATTCTCTGACTTGTTGATGAACATTGCCTTTACAACTAGCAAGTAGTAGTAGAGGGAGATGATTGTGTTCAACAAAGCGATGAATACCAAAAGATATTGACCTTGTTCTGCAGCAGCTGCAAAGATGAAGAATTTACTGAAGAATCCAGCAAATGGAGGGATACCTCCAAGAGAGAACATGGCCAATGTCATAATGAAGGCCGATTTTGGATTTGTTCCGTAAAGTCCGTTGTAATCGTCCATGCCAACTTTGCCTGTCTGGTTCTCGATGTTTGAGATGATACCGAAGGCAGCAAGGTTAGTGAACAAATAAATGAAGATGTAATAAACAGTTGATGTCATACCAAGAGGTGAACCTGAAATAACACCTAGCATGATGTATCCAGCTTGTGAGATGGATGAGAATGCAAGGAATCTCTTCAAGTTCTTTTGACGGATGGCAAACAAGTTACCAACTGTGATAGTTACAACGATGATCCACCAAAGGATGTTCTGCCAAATCTCAGGGTAGTTGTGGAATGCCTTGAAAAGGATGCAGAGGAATGTAAATGCTGCTGCACCTTTAGACATAACAGAAAGGTAAGCTGTAACTGAAGTAGGAGCTCCTTGGTAAGTATCTGCTGTCCATAAGTGGAATGGAACCAAAGAGATCTTGAAACCCATACCTGCCATGAAAAATACCATAGCAAGAATCTGGACAGGAAGACCTTGGAACGCATTTGCAACCTCATCGAAATAGAGAGATCCGCAAGAACCGTAGATCAAAGAGATACCAAACAACATTACACCTGATGAGAAGGCTGCGGTAAGTATGTACTTAGCAGCTGCCTCTGCAGAATCGCGATTCTTCTTGTTGAAAGCAACCAATGCAGCCATAGGGATGGATGCAGTTTCCAATCCGATGTAGAACAAAATGAAGTTTCCTGAAGAAACCATCAAATACATACCCAACAAAGTTGAGAGTGTCAAGAAGTAGAATTCACCGCTCTGATTTCTGTTTTCGTTCTTGTTCCAATAATGAGCAAAGAAGAAAACCAAAAGAGTGCCGATGTTCAAGATGTTCTTTACAAGGACATGCATGTCAGAAGTCACATACATTCCAGCGAAAGCTTCTTGCGAACCTCCAAATGAAACAGTGAATCCTGAAATCGTAGCAAGAGCAAATGACCCAATTGCGGCGAATTGTAAATTTTTCTTGCCTTTTTCTCCTAAGAATAAATCTGCAAGAAGAACAAAGATTAGAACCAAAACCAGAGTTAACTCTTGGTTCATGATTGCAAATCCGCTATAATAATCTTTTAAAGTCTCTATCATAATTCCAGTTGTTTTGTCATTTTATTTCATAAAATGCATAATTATACTACTATTACTAATCATGTCAGATAACCAGAGCGGAGCCAATCCAATTCCGGCTATTGCGATGATCAGACCGAAAGCTGCTATCTTTTCATGCCATACAGCATCTGTAAGAGACTCGTGGTGCTTGTCCTGTACTGGACCAAACAACACTTTACCTACAACTCTAAGGATATAAACAGCTGTAATTACAATTGAAGTACAACCCATTATGACAAAGAAACGGTGGAATAGATCTGTATGCTCAAATGATCCAACGAAGATGGTCATTTCTGCAACGAATCCACTCAAACCAGGAAGTCCTAATGAAGCAAGACCTGCAATCACGTAACAAACTCCAAGTACTGGCATGATTTTCATCATACCGCCCATCTCTCTGATATCACGTGTGTGAGTACGTCCGTAAATCATACCGATTAATGCGAAGAACAAGGCTGTCATCAAACCGTGAGATACCATTTGAAGAATAGCTCCTGTCATTGCTGTCTTATTCATCATCAAAAGAGCGAAAAGTACCAAACCGCAGTGGCTTACTGAAGAGTATGCGTTGATGTACTTCAAGTCGTTCTGAACACATGCGCTGAATGCACCGTAAACAACACTTGTACCCGTAAGGATGATGAAAATCCAAGATAATTGGTCAGCAGCCTCTGGCATAAGGTTCATTGCGATTCTGAAACATCCGTAACCTCCTAATTTCATAAGTACTCCAGCATGAAGCATTGATACTGCTGTAGGGGCTGAAGCATGACCATCAGGAGACCATGTGTGGAATGGGAACATAGCACCCAAAACTCCGAATCCTACGAATGTAAGAGGGAAGAAGATCAACTGCTTGTCAACTGGCATTGCGTGATTCTTAGCAATCTCAACAATGTTGAATGTAAGTTGACCGTCAGCAGAAGAGAAATAGTAGATTCCGAAGATACCAACCATCAAGAAAGCAGAACCTCCCATCAACATCAATGTAAGTTTCATTGCAGAATACTCTTTTCTTCCAGTTCCCCACAAACCAATGAGCAAATACATTGGAATCAAGGCAACCTCGTAGAACAAGAACATTGTGAACAAATCTATAGAGATGAAGAATCCGAAAACTCCGATAGCAAGCATCAAGAACCAAAGGAAGTACTCCTTTGTCTGAATCTCCATTCCCCAAGATGCAAATACACCTGTAAGCACAATGACAGAAGAGAGCAGCAACATTGCTACTGAAATTCCATCAACTCCTACAGAATAATTGATGTTTAAAGATTGGTACCAAACAATATCCTGACGGAATAAGAAATCTGCAGCATCACCAGCTTCTCTTTGTGCAAGAAAATCTAATGTAACATATACAGCCGTTCCCAAAATGGCTAGGGCTCCAACAGCCATCACCATACGGATGATGTTCTTCTTCTCGCTGCCTAAGCAGAAGATGATAGCCATCATCACCAACGGGATTATTATAAATAATGATAATATATTCATCGTCTTAATTATTTCGATTATAAATAGAGTGCAAGAGCTACGATTGTTACTACACCCATGATAAATACCCAAGCGTATTGTTGTACACTTCCGCTCTGTACCTCTTTTGTCTCGTCAGAAACAAGGTTGGTAGTCCAAGCCAAAAGGTTCATGAAACCATCGATGATGTGTCTGTCGAACCAAGCAATGAACGTACATATAATACCGAAGATGATCTTATTTGTGATAAACAAATATACCTCGTCGATATAGAAACGGTGGTAAGCCCATACATAGAAATTCTTGAAGATTGCTGTAACCTTGTCTGGCCACTCATTCTGCTTCTTGTACATGAATGTTGCAATAGCAATGCCGATCAATGCCACAACAACACTGATGGTAGCAATAGTCGTGTTCATCTCGATTTCATATCCGATAGACTCAGCAGTGATGAACTCGCTGAAAGGAATGAATCCGCCTACACAAGTAAAAGCTGCCAAAACAATCAACGGAATTGTCATTGATTTAGGAGCTTCATGTGGAGTGTGGTGGAAAGTTGGCTCATTGTACCAGAATATTCTGAAGTAAAGTCTGAACATGTAGAATGCAGTCAAACCTGCAACAAATGCCTGACAAACATAAATTATCATGTTGCTTTCGAATGCAGCTGTCAAAATCTCATCCTTAGAGAAGAATCCTGAGAATGGAGGAATACCAGCGATAGCGAAACATGCAATTAAGAATGTCCAGTGGGTGATAGGAAGATATTTCCTCATGTTACCCATATCATCCATTTCGTTGCTGTGAACTGCGTGGATAATTGCACCTGCGCACATGAATAGAAGTGCCTTGAACATAGCGTGTGTGAACAAGTGCCACATTGAAGCTGTAAATCCAAGTCCTGCTTCATGAGCACTTGCATAACCAGAAACACCTAATGCAACCATCATATATGCAATCTGAGAGATGGTAGAGAAT
Organism: Paludibacteraceae bacterium; assembly: GCA_023227695.1. Classification (GTDB taxonomy): domain Bacteria; phylum Bacteroidota; class Bacteroidia; order Bacteroidales; family Paludibacteraceae; genus RGIG10190. Next base: position 10,765 of record JALNVE010000012.1, on the reverse strand, counting down.
GCGAGCACTCTCTTGATATCTGTCTGTGTACATGCTATGAGTGCTGCAAACAAGCTGGTGAATGCACCTACGTATGCGATGAATGTCAAAACACTCGTTGCTTCGAAGAAGTAAACAGGGAAAAGTCTTGCAACCAAATAAACACCGGCTACAACCATCGTAGCAGCATGGATTAGGGCTGATGATGGAGTTGGACCCTCCATAGCATCTGGCAACCATATCTGGAATGGGAACATTGCTGATTTACCAGCACCTCCCAAGAAGATAAGGGTAAGAGCAATTGCTGTAACTGAACAACCCATAAAGGTAAGTCCGCCCATCGTAGTGTGAACCAATGCTGCGTGGTCTCCGTTGATCTGCTCGAATGAGAATGTCTTAGTGTAATAAGACAAAATCAAGATACCAACCAAGAAGAACATATCGGCAAAACGAGTCACGATAAACGCCTTCTTTGCAGCCTTAACAGCTGAAGGTTTCTTGTAGTAGAATCCGATCAACAAGAATGAAGATACACCCACAAGCTCCCAGAAAATATACATTTGGAAGATGTTGGTTGCAACTACCAATCCTAACATGGCAAAAGAGAAGAGTGACAAGATTGAGTAGTAACGCTCAAATCCCTCTTCACCGTGCATATATCCTATACTGTAAATGTGTACCATTAAAGATACTGTCGTGATAACGACCAACATCATAACAGAAATAGGGTCAAATAACATACCGATTTCAATCCTTAAGTCAGGTCTGTTGGCATTGGAAAGATCCAACCAAGTGAAATTGAATGATGTTAATGCTTTCCATGAACCATCACCGTTAACAGCTGATTCTAAAACGCCATTTAAAGTTAAACCTTTATTAAGAAAATAGGAGTAGGCAACATAGTATGCCAGAACCGTAACGACCGATAAGCCGGCTGTTCCTAATATACCAGCCATTTTCGGACCCAATTTTTGACCAACGAGTCCGAGTAACAGGAACATCAAGAATGGTATTGCTAATAATAATACTGTATAATCCATGATCTTTAGTTCTTTAATTCTTTAATACTATCCACATCGATGTTCTTCATGTTGCGGTAAACATTGATGATAATGGCAATGGCTACAGCTGTCTCGGCTGCTGCTACGATTATCACAAATAGTCCGTACATGTAACCTTCCAACTTTTCAGGGAAAAGGAAACGGTTGAACACTACGAAATTTATATTCACTGCGTTGAGTATAAGCTCGATGGACATCAAAATACCGATTAGGTTCTTTCTTACGATAAAACCATATACTCCTATGAAGAATAGGAGGGTGCTAAGCACCAAGTAAAATTCTACAGGTACGTTCATTTCTTATCCTCCTTCTTCAAATTAGTGGCAACTACAACACTACCGATGATGCAAGCAAGTAAGAAGACACTGGCTGCCTCGAAAGGCAACAAGTACTGATACTTTTCTACACCCATCAAAGTATGACCGATAGTCTCCATATTTACATTGGCAGTCAACTCGTCAGCACTCTCATTGTTTTGGAATCCAAAACCGAATAGAGTAACCAAGCTGATAACAACACCACTGATAGCGGCGATTGCACTAACCAACTTTTTTTGACAAGAGACCTTCTCTGTCTCTTCTCCAAGATTCTTCACCAAAAGGATGGCGAACACTAACAGCACCACGATACCGCCTGCGTAAACAGACAATTGTACGGCTGCAATGAACTCATAAGTGAGCAACAGGTAAAGACCTGCTATTGCAAAGAGTACAAAGAAGAGGTAAGTGGCAGCTCGTAAAATCTTCGTTGTTGTTACCGAAAGAAATCCAAATACAAGGATTATGGCAGCAAGAATGAAGAATATTATGTTATTAGCCGTTAAATAAGCCGTTAAAAATTCCATCTCTTACTTTTTTTATTGTTGAACATTAGTTTCATTTCCTTCTCCCTCTTTCTTTGGAGCTGCGGCAGGTGCTGCAACTTTCTTCTCCTCCATCTTTGAACCAGGATGGTTGAGTTGTTTTACCAATTTAGAACGAGTGAAAACGGCATGTTCGAAGTTTGGTGTCCAAGAAATGGCTTTCTGAGGACATACCTGCGTACACAATCCGCAGAATGTGCAGCTTCCAAGATCGTACATGTATTTGTCAAGCACTTTCTTTGTCTTGCCATCTTCTGTGGTAATCTGATTGGTTATCACATTGATAGTGTGGTTAGGACAGTTTATCATACAGATTCCACATCCCGTACATTTGTGCTCGTTGTTCTCATTGTGAGGTATAACCAATTCTCCGCGGAAACGCTCGAAAGGTTGCTTCTTACCTCTGTTTTCAGGATATTGCTCTGTTACTTTTGGACGGATGAAGTTGATCATAGTGATCTTCATTCCTAACAAAAGATTCCAGATGTCTGAAAATATCTCTTTTATATATTTGATCATCTTACCCTTTTATTTAAAAGATTAAAACCCATACTGCCATTAGCAACAAATTCACAAGGCTGATAGGCATCAAGATCTTCCACTCAAGTTTCAATAGCTGGTCTATACGAAGACGAGGGAATGTCCATCTAACCCACAAACTTAAGAATATGAGCGCAAATACTTTACCGAAGAACCATGCCCAAGTTGGGATACAGTCCATAATTCCGTTGAAAGATGCAGCCCAATCTGCGTTGATGTGGAATGGTTGCCATCCACCAAGGAAGACAGTTGCCGCGATTGCAGCAATGATAAACATGTTCAAATATTCGGCAAGATAGAAGAAACCAAATTGAATACCTGAATACTCAGTGTGGTATCCGGCTGTCAACTCAGACTCTGCCTCGGGAAGGTCGAATGGACCACGGTTGGTCTCAGCATGTCCTGCAATCAAATAGATTACAAACGCGATAAGGGCTGGGAGCGGAGCCTGGAAAATGTACCAAGCGTTTGCCTGACCCTCGATGATGTCTGTAAGATTCAAACTTCCTGAAATGATTACCATTGTAAGCAATGATATTCCGGCAGAAAGTTCGTAGCTCACCAACTGGGCACCACTACGCATTGCACCGATCAATGTATACTTGTTGTTGCTGGCCCATCCTGCGAGTAGAATACCCACAACTCCAAGAGAGGAGATGGCCAACATGTAGAACAAACCTACGTTGAAGTCAACGCCGTGAAGTCCTCTACCGAACTGTAATGCACCGAATGTACAGAAAGATCCTATGATGACGATGAACGGAGCAACCTTGAAAATCAATTGGTCTGTCTTGTCAATGCGGATGATCTCTTTCAGTAAAATCTTAACCATATCTGCGATACTCTGGAAGAGCCCCCAAGGACCTACACGGGTAGGGCCGAGACGGCACTGGAAGAATGCACAGATTTTACGCTCAACATATATCAGTATCAATGCCAACACTGCATAGAGTGAAAGGAAGGCAACACCGATAAGAACGTATTCAATTAGGGACACAACCCAGTCCAGACCGATCAAATAGAGCAGTGAACTGTGTATCCATTCTATGAATTTATCTAATTCTAACATAATTTGCTATTCTGTTAAATGAAATAACCGTGATTTAAAACTGTTATCTGTCTACACATGGAATGACGTAGTCCATAGATCCACTGATCATGATGAGGTCTGCAATCTTTTCCTTGTCACAAAGAGGACACAAGGCCGTAATTAGACTTAGACATGGAGAACGGAATTTCACACGGTAAGGATTCTTATCGCCTGTACTGTTGATGTAAATGCTGAAATCACCACGGGCATTTTCAACTCTCTGATAGTATTCACCAGCTGGTATCTTGACGATAGCAGGAACTTTCGCTTTGAAATCACCGTCAGGGATATTGTCTATCAACTGTTCGATGATGCGGAGTGATTGTTCGATCTCTTCCAAACGGATCATATATCGGTCGAATGTTCCGCCTTCCTGATGAAGAACCTCCTCGAAGTTTACTTTGTCGTAAGCTGCGTATGGTTCAATCTTTCTGACGTCACAAGCCCATCCGGATGCTCTTCCTGAAGGTCCTGTAACACCTAGTGCTACTGCCTTCTCTTTTGAAAGGATACCGATGTTTTTCATACGGCCATATGCGATTGGGTTTCCAGTGAAGAGAACGTGATACTCTTTGATCATCTTTCTCATGTAAGGGATGAACTCCTTTACTCTATTCTGGAAGTTAGGGTGAATGTCGGCAGCCAAACCACCAATTACGTAGTAGTTGACCATCAGACGACCACCTGCTGTCTCCTCGTAAATGTCCATGATCTTTTCACGGTCACGCATACCGTAGATGAAAGCAGTGATGGAACCCATATCATTACACATACAAGCCCATCCGATAAGGTGGGATGCGATACGTGTCAACTCATCGATGATAGTTCTCACATATTGTGCACGTGCAGGAACCTCGATGCCGGCTGCTTTCTCTATACAAGCACAGAGAGCGTGACGGTTCATTGTTCCGCAAAGGTAATCCAAACGTTCTGTCAAATAGAGCATTTGAGGGTAAGTCATAGACTCACACATCTTCTCTACTCCACGGTGGATGTATCCGAAGTGTGGATCGATATGTTTGATTATCTCACCTTCCAAAGAAATTCTCAAATGCAAAACTCCATGGGTTGATGGGTGCTGAGGACCGAAGTTCACAACATATTCATCTTTGCTAAAGAGTGGATACTCTTTCTTCACCAACTTACCGTCTTTGTCGATAGAGTAAGTAGGGACGTTTTCGAAAGATTCTACGCTAGGAACTTTCTCTGGAATTGGATTCAATGCTGGGTTAGCATCGTAATCTTTTCTGAATGGGAAACCTTTCCAATCTTCACGAAGGAAAAGTCTACGCATGTCTGGGTGATTGGTGAAGATGATTCCGTAGAAATCATATACCTCTCTCTCGTAAAAGTAGGCAATCTCCCAAAGGTCTGAAACGGTTGGTAGATTAGGGGTCTCTCTGTCTGGAGTACTTGTCTTCAAGACAATCACATTTGCTTCATCGTTGGATGGAGCTATGTGGTAAATCACGCCAAGACTATCTTTATAATCCATACCCGTAAGACACATAAGATAGTCGAAACCTTTGGCCTTAAGACCTTCAGCTACTTTTCTTAGTTTCTCCGGAGCTATCGTTGCAGTGAAGCGTTGAGTATTCTCCTCAATCTTCGCATCTGGAGCAAGCGATAAAATGATCTTTTCTAAATTTTCCATTACTTGTTCCCTCCTTCTGTATTTCCGTCTGCTGTAACGGTTGGTTTCTTAGGCAACTTGAAGAAATTCTCCAACTTGATCTTTCTCTGCAACTGCATCATACCATAAAGCATGGCTTCTGGTCTTGGCGGACAGCCAGGAACATATACGTCGACAGGGATAATCTGATCAACACCTTTTACTACATGATAGGAGTCTATGAAAGGTCCTCCTGAAATAGAACAGCTTCCAATGGCAATCACATACTTAGGCTCGGCCATTTGGTCGTATAGTCTTTTCAATACTGGAGCCATTTTGTATACGATGGTACCAGAAACGAAAATAACGTCGGCCTGACGAGGAGAGTTACGTGTAACCTCCCAACCAAATCGAGCAAAGTCGTTTCTTGCTGCAGCCACACACATGAACTCGATACCGCAACAGCTGGTAGCGAAGGTGAATGGCCATACTGAATTGGATCGTCCCCAATTGATCACGTCGTCCAACTTCTCTGTGACAACGTTCATTCCACTTTGACGGAGTTCTGCAATGTACTTTTCCAAGTATTCATTGTCGTTGAAGTCTTCCGTCTTCATGTTCCTGATTTTAATGTCTTTTACTTCCATTCCAACGCTCCTTTCTTCCATGCATAAGCCAATCCGAGAACGAGAATAAATAAGAAGAACAAAACACTACAGAGCCCCATAACTCCGAGGCTTTTCATGATGACTGCCCATGGGAACAGTAGGACTGTTTCCACGTCGAACATCAAGAACAGGATGGCAAATAGGTAATAACCTATTTTGAATTGCATCCATGATGTGCCACGAGTCGGGATACCGCATTCGTAAGGTTCTCCTTTTTGCTCATTGGTAGAACGCGGTGAAATTAACATCGCGATTACCAGTGCAGCAGAAACCAGAATGATAGCTGTGATAAACACAACTATGAAGATTTCACCTGAACTCATCTTTTTAGTTATTTAAATTGTTAATTAATTGTATTTCTGTTATCTAGTATCATTTTGTCTACTGAAGTGCTGACAGTGTATAAAATGATAAGGACTATACTATCAACGTAGATAGTATAGTCCTTATATGTTTATGCCTATGAGTAAATAATGTACAACCAACACATCGCGATGACCGCAATGGCTTCTTGTTTGGAATGCTTACACTTTATGGCTATATGTAATCTCATTATATTATTTATTACAAAAAACCTTTTTACTCTTCGCAAATTTTTGCGGAATTTTAATTATTGTTTTCTGAATTTTAAAAATGCTTATTTGTAAGAATTTTTTGTTCAGAAAGTGCATTTTGTGATTTAACTTAATGGATAAATTTCATTTTGCAACTAGACTGCCAATTCTTGTTGTCTTATGTTGCGAAATGCCCATCCTATTTGGGATGAAACCACATTTTGCGACGCAAAATTGTAAAAGTTATTCGAGTCTGCCAAATAATTTAATGAATAAATATGCGATTGTTCATAACTGAAATTCTGTGCTTTATAGTCTCTTTTTAGCATAATTTTACAAAATTCGGTTTCTTTTTTATCTTAATGAAATGCATATTACTTTCTTTTTGACAAAAAGTTTAATTATGCTCAATTTTTATGTTAATGTGCAATCGAAAAAAAACTGTTCATGATTAATAGTAGTTTCAAAACTCCATTTTTTCAAAAAGAGGTTACGTGTTGATGTTGCATGTTCAATATGAAATAAAGAGGGTTGATTCCACTTTCAACGTTGATGTTATTTTTCAAATTTTTGTATGTCATCATATCCCCATTATCCTGCTTTTGATTTCAGCTTTATGGCTTCTCCTTATTGATGCCTTTTAAAAACACGGGGATTCAAATTGATAATGCAACTTGAGGAGGAAAAAAATGGGTCATGAGGAAAAAAATATTTTTTAGAGCAGAAAGAGAAGAGAAAATCTCCCTCTTTCCAGTTGCCCTGTGGAGAATATGTTTCTATTCTATTTTTTAGAATATAGCTCTTGTAATAGATTTATTGAACGACCTATTTAATCACCAAACTTACATCGTTAAAATCTTGATTCGTTGGAATAGCTAATTAAATTCTCATTTTTTTATTTTATTATTTCTATAAATATGCTAACTGGGTTTTCAGTAATCGATATCGGACAACTATTATAGGATAATATTTCACTAATTACTTTTGTTGAAGGATGTCCATATGAGTTGTTCGATCCATATGATATTGGACAAAAATAGTTTCCCGAACTTAGTTCATTTGGGTTGAATGCCTTAATATCTCCATGATGTGGAATTTGTATAGTTCCAACCTGATTCCAGTAACCACCAAATATTGAACTAATTTTTGTTTTGTTTAAATCTGCATCACCAGTGTATACACAAGCAACCCTTTCTTGATTAAAAAGATTTTGGCATTTACAATGGCAATTACAAGAAAAAGAAATAAAAAGTTTGTGTCTCTTATTTCCTATAGTTGGTCCAGAATAGAGTAACATTGAATTTTGATTTATGTTACCTTCTATTTTGTTATAAATTTTTTGAAATATCTTACCTCCTTTTCTCTTAGTTAATTTAGTAAGGGTATAATTAGAATCACTTTTTAGTTTGTTGATATCAAATTTTTTTTTAATTCCTTTATTAAAGTGATATTTCTTTTTTCATATTCATAATTATATGGAATAAAAACCCAATCATTCAATTGTTTTATAGTCAAAGGTGTCCCACTTTCAATTAAAGCTGTCCCACTTTCATTTTTTTCAATGTCATCAATACTTTGAGGTTCAATATTGTCATTTATTGTATTTTCATTATTTTGAATCGGTTTCGGTTTAACATGAATTATTATTGTATCATTACCAAAATAATGTTGAGGATCATTTATTAAAGGCAATAAGTTTTTATCCAATGCCCAATATATGTTTGAAAGTAAGATCTTTTCTTCTTCATGCAACAGAGGTAATAGAACTCTTTTAATTTCTTTTACTTGGTCCTTTAATACTGGTATTTTTGAAATATGGTCATAATCAAAATGAGAAATACATAATAAATCTATGATATCATTTGTGTTGAATGATTGTTTTATTACTTCGTCAGATTGTTTTGTGTTTTTCCAATTGCCGCAATCATAGACGATATTAATATTATCATGTTGTTCAGAGTAGAAAGCACCTTGTCCGATTGGGTGAAAAATTCTTTTTATCATATTTATAGTGGTTTTGAAATATTATCTAATGTTTTCTTTCAATCTCTCAAATATACATAATCTATATTATTGCTGTTTCTGTAGATGCAAAAGAGGGCAGTCCCAAAGATTGCCCTCTTTCTAAATATATAGTAAGAATATTAATTCGCGTTGTTTTCTCTTCTTTCCTTCAGTTTCATCTCCCAATTCCAAGCGGAGCGGAGAGTGTCTTCTGTAGAAATTTCAGCTTTCCAACCCAACTCATTGTTGGCTTTAGTGGTGTCAGCCCAAACCTTGGTGATGTCGCCCTCACGACGAGGAGCAATTTCGTAAGGAACCTTTACGGTTGTAGCTTTCTCAAATGTACGGATAATCTCCAAAACAGAAAGTCCGCGTCCTGTACCTAAATTGAAAACCTCGATATTTTCCTTGTTCTTGTTTTCCAACATTCTCTTAACAGCAACCACATGGGCTTTTGCCAAATCAACTACGTTAATGTAGTCGCGGATGCAGCTACCGTCTTCAGTCTCGTAATCGTCGCCAAATACTTTAAGAATAGGGCGGATGCCTGCTGCCGTCTGTGTAACGTATGGCAAAAGATTATTAGGTACACCATTAGGCAATTCACCGATCTCACCACTTGGATGAGCACCTATTGGATTGAAATATCTCAAAAGAATACACTTCATGTCAGGATGAGCGTTCATCGTATCTGTAAGGATTGTTTCGCTCATTTGCTTTGTGCTTCCGTAAGGCGAAGTAGCTGGCTTGATTGGTGTCTGTTCTGTAACAGGCAACACGTCAGCTTGTCCGTAAACGGTGCATGAAGACGAGAACACAAAATCACCAATCTTATATTTAGACATCAACTCAAGCAAGTTGATAAGTGTAAGCAGATTGTTGCGGTAATAGAGTAGAGGTTTCTCTACAGATTCGCCCACAGCCTTGCTTGCCGCAAAGTTAATGATAGCTTTGATGTCTTGGTATTTCTCAAAGAATCGGTCTAAAGATGTGTAGTCTTTACAGTCTATGTTTTCGAAAGCAGGTGTAATACCTGTGATTTTTTTGATGCCTTCCAATACTCCAATATTAGAGTTGGATAGGTTATCGACGATGATTGGTTCAAATCCTGCATTGATCAGTTCAACAACGGTGTGAGAACCTATATATCCGGTACCACCGGTAACTAAAATTCGTGTTTTCTCCATTTTAGAATAATTTTGATGGATAAACGCCCTCTTTAATTAAACTCTCAATTTTAGCAACAACAGAATCTCTGTCTTCCTTGTAGGTTACGCCGAACCATTTGCAAGGAGTTGTCATGACCTCGATAGTAGCTGTCTTTGACTGTATCAACTTGTTGACCATGGTTGGAATTCCATATTCAGCCTTGATGTTGTCTACGTTATCTTTTAAGAATGTCTTGAAGTCTGCCTCTGAATGAGTGAAGTAATCTGTTGTGAATCCCCACATGTTCATGGAAACGGGCAAGTTCTCGTCGATCTCATCAAAATTGCCAGTCTCCTGGTTTTTGAAAACGACCACATTGCCTTTACGTTGAACTTCGTAGTGCTCAACTACAGTGGTAAGGTGGTTTTTCTTGTCTGTGCTGCATACGCCACGTGATACATGGCCGCTCTCAGACAATGTGTTGCCCAAACGGTAACCAACCATGCAATATTGATCGTTTTTGTCGTTTAGTTTCTGCAAAGCATCTGCCAATATTTGGAAGCTCTCTTTTCCGTAGAAGTCATCAGCGTTGATGACAGCAAATGGCTCATGAACAGCGTCTTTTGCCACCAAAATGGCGTGATTTGTACCCCAAGGTTTTACTCTCTCTGGATTTAATGCGTATCCTTCTGGAAGAGAATTCAACTCTTGAAATACGATTTCTGTATGGATGGCATTCTTATATTTGCTTATTACTTTTTCGGTGAAATCTTTTTCAAATGCGTGACGAATAACGAAAACGACCTTTCCGAATCCAGTACGGATAGCATCAAAAATAGAGTAGTCCATGATTGTTTCACCGTTTGGACCCAAACCGTCCAACTGCTTTAAACCTCCGTAACGACTGCCCATTCCGGCTGCTAGTACTAATAAAGTGGGTTTCATATCAGTTATTAATGTTTTTATCAGCATGTCATTCTGAAAATTAGAATTTTCACACCTTTATTAAATTTTATATTCAAGTTATTTATGTAGCTAAAAGCTTTTTTAGAAATTTTCAATTATTCCATCCAATTGTCTATAAAACCCTGCAAAGGTAGAATATAAATAATAGATTCACAAATTTATCGGGGATTCAAATTGATAATGCAACTTGAGGAGGAAAAAAATGGGTCAGGTAGAAAAAATATTTTTCAGAGCAGAAAGAGAAGAGAAAATCTCCCTCTTTCCAGTTGCCCTGTGGAGA
>JALNVE010000011.1 GCA_023227695.1 Paludibacteraceae bacterium | reverse complement strand
TTCAATGCGAAAATCAAACTTTTCAGGGCTAATCTGCGTGGGGTCGTAGATAAGAAGTTCTTCCTATTCCGTATCGCCAATATTTATGCTTTTCCCCACTAAATTTCTACTGACCCAACTTTTAGGGATCAAGTGCAAAAGCCTAAAAGAACTGGCTTTTACAACAAGCTATCAAGGCGACATTTACTCCACCTTTTAGATTGATTTACTGAAGTATGTTTTTTCCTTATTTCCGACAGAAATGAAATGCGTATAGGACGCGGTCACTCAGAGGACAGAACGTCCGCTAAAAATCAGGCAAATACATGTCCGTGCTAAATTTAAAAAACCACGAGCCTATACTTCTGATTTTTGCGGATCTAAAACAAAAAAATTAGAGTCAATTCGTGGTTTTAAAAATGTCTACACACTTTTTCTCTTAATCCCCTTTTTGTTGTTTTGTCTTATTAAAATCTAAAAGCCCAACAAACCTTTTGTCACATTATATCTGAAAAGAATCAACTTATTGCCCTTCATAATCTGCAATTGGAATAAAAATTTAAACCAAAGAACAATCGTTGCACACCACTTTACAAACTCCATACAGATTCGATGATAATACTTTTTCTTTGAAATAAGCTGGGTTCTTATTCTTTCACTCTTACCTATCGAATAAGTAAGTTTCACGAAATGTTCTCTTGTTAATTTCGAATCGGGAATGATATGATATAATATAGCCTTGGGCAAATAGAAGAAACGGATTTTCAGCGTTGTCATCTTATCGAAAAGATCTTTTTCTTCCGCACCTATCAAGCTGTCACCCTTTCTACCCAAATCCACATTAAACAATCCTACTTTATCAAAAACAGTCTTTCTATAAGCCGCATTACCTCCTCCAGGAAATGATCCTTTGGGAAATTCTTGTTGTTTCTCTCCCAAATACAATCTGCCCGTAATAAGTTGTCTTGTATAATGGCTAACCCATTCTGGTTCTTTTGATTCATATACAGGTAAAATCGGACCTCCTGCTGCATCTATTGTCGGATTTTCAATAAAAAAATCGGAATAAGTCTTCAAATACTCCTCATTTACTGTAGCATCATCATCCACATAAACCAAGATATCTCCATTTGCATTTTTGATTCCACAATTTCGGGCATAAGACAGACCCTGATTGTATTCGATAAAATAACTGAAAGTTATATCGGGATAATCACTCTTAAATCGATTGCACTCTGACTCCGTATTATCAGTACTGTTATTATTTACGAGAACAATTTCATACTGATCGGTAGGAAAATTATTCTTTGCAATGCTTTTCAATACATTGTATATGTATTTATCGCGGTTATATGTACATATTATTAATGACAGCATAATTTCTTATTATAAATCTGAGTGTTATAATTCAATATATATTTATAGAAGTGCATTCTTTCTTTGACTCTTTTCTCCAATTTTATATGTCATCTATGTATTGGCATCATCCTGGCTTATTCTTAAGAATATGGGTTTTATCCTATTTGTCAAGCAGCTCAAGCCGTAAAATAAATCACCATTTAGCACCTCTCATCTATCAACAACATTGCTGCATCAATCCAAACACCTCCATCTTTTTCAAGTAATGCAAATCAAAAAAAAAAATCTACTCTTACTTTGTTTTATCTCGGATGCAGACCAAACTGATTCACAAATGCTCTATTGTAGTATAATACGGAGTAATGAAGATAAACTTCATGCCTCTTCTGTTGGAATTACAGTTTTGTTTTTGAACAGTTTTAATGCAACAAACCTCATGAATGCTATTACATAGGCATATAGTTTGTGAGAGCCCAACATCTTTTGGCAATAAGTACCATGGAATGTCATGCCACCGAAAGTGACGTCGTATGAATTATAATTGAAATAATGATAACTATTCTTGGATATAGACCTTTCGGTATCGAGAAAGTAAAAGCCGAATTTGAGACAGGTTTCCTCCTCTTTCTTTGATGGAAGATTTTCCGTCTCCACTAGTTCCTTTAGTTCTTCTTTTGTCTGAGGCACATAACACACATCATCAAAATAATAGATGGCACCAGCTAAGAGTATAACGGGTTTGTTCCAATATGCAGCTTCTATTCCTGTGGTAGAGCCAAAAACAATCACCTTATCCGCTTCGTCCATCAATGCATAAGTACTGATTTTCTCTCCTGCGGGAATAATTGTGATGTTGTCAAACTCTTTGTCTATGTCATAGAGATCTGTATGATATCTATACTTGATGTTAGTCAAGTTAGGATGAATTCTAAGATAGAAATGTATATTATCATTGCCGGCATGCATTTCCAATATAGACCTAATTCCTTCCATTTGCGATGGAAATAGTGCATATTTATCATATTCGTCGCCAACAGACGCAAATTCATCTTCAGATGAATTAAAAATCACCACATTCTTTTTGCTTTTGTCCCAATTCGAAGGGAGCATACCTGCCACTTGATTGCCTATATACACCTTGTCTCCTGCTTCAATTCCATTGCGGCGTCGTTCAAAAAACGACTTTCCGATTTTAGTTTTCTCTTCTTCTGTTTTGGTTGAGTTTTCCCATCCGGAATTAATCAGCTTTTTCAAATATGGCAAGTTATGAGGAAGACTATTTTGAAAAATCACCTTATAATATGGTGCTTTTCTTCCTCCTATAAGTTCGTAAATGTCTATTGGAATGTTTTTATTTAAAGCCAACTCATATGCCGGTCTTGTTTCGAAGAATCTGCCATTGAAAATACATATTTTATCTGGGGCTATTTCTTTTATTAAATTGTCAAGAGCATCAGTAAGTCTTGAAGCCTGAGTTAGCAAGCCATCAAAATATTGTTTTGTTTCCGAAGTGATTTTAGGATTCAGATTTCGCGTTTTGGAAATGTAGTATGACACGACAGCGAAACCTATCTGTACCTCTTTATACTTGACATGTTTTAGTTCCGTCACATTACTGTATTGCCAATCATAAGCTTTTTCAACTAAATATTTTTTTAAGTCTATTATATTGGCATTTGATAAAAGTTTCAAACTCTTTTTTACAGAAAAATTACAAACGTCACAATCGTATTTGTTGTTGGTTGGGTTGGAGAAACAACAATTCATCACTCCATTGCAAGTAGCAAAGTAAACTTCGTTTCCTTCTCTGGATAATTTTTCTGCTTCATCAATAAGTTCACAGAATGGAGCTTTATAAAACGAACAAGAATGATAAAAAAGTATTTTCATAAACATATACATTGCTGCAGCTTATGACTGCATGTCATACACAAATCTATTATTTTCTCCCGTTTTCAAGATTACCTATTTTTATCTTTCATTTTAAGCTTATGAAATAGATAAAAAACATCATAAACAGAGACCAACAAATTTTAATTACATATCACTCATATAGATAACAACTTTCAAAAGAAAAAGATGCTATTCATAAAGGAATCTATAAGCAAAACGAATTTTTTATAGGACAACAGACCACAATAATTGTAGTAAAAAGTAGCTGTCACACAAAACCAACAACGGTAGATAGGCCTTAAAAGGCCTATCTATCATTTTTTCTCACTCACCATATTACATACTTCATCTTTCTTTCCTTTTACTATACCTCTAACCACAAGCAATATCAAACTAGCGAGCAGTAAAAATGAAAGCACAGATGTCAATTTCATAAGATTCCAATAAGTATCTGGTTCAAAACTGAATTCAATTGTGTGATTACCTGCAGGAACATTCAATCCACGCAATATCCAGTCGGTTTTGAAATGATCAACAGGTTTACCATCTATAAATGCCTTCCATCCATTTTCGTAATAAACCTCAGAAAAGACTGCAACTGCATCCTTGTTTGAATTAGACTTATAAGTAACCTTATTTGGTTTATACTCTGTCATTGTAATAGACGCAGAACTATCTACGTCCACAGGACCCTCTTTCACAACAGAAGAAAATGATTTATCCACAACTGCTGTTGTCTTAGGATTGACCTTATTTAATGCCGTCATTTCAGCATCTGCATCATTCACATACTGAACATTTTTCACGAACCAAGCATTTCCATTCGCGCTTTTATTGGTTGCTGCAGGGATATCCTTATTTATAATCAAATATCTCATATTAAGCATATCCAAAACAGGTGTCGATGTTTTGGTAACCAAACTATCAGCCTCTGCCAGTGTCTTAACAGACCTTAAGTTTGTCATCAACATTTTCATCTCTGGATCGATGTGTATATCAATCAAATCTTGATAACGTCTCAGTTTTGCAGCATTGTAACCGCCTATAGATTTATGAAAATAAGGAACATCTGTATCATTAAACGGATTGTTCAAAGTAAGCACACGGTAAGACAAATCTTTATCTTCCAAAATCATCTTATCCGCAGGAGATTCGACATAAGAGTTCTTCTTTTTGTGATCATTCACAAAACTGTCATCATTAAGATATCGTCTGTCAACTGTCCACAAATCGCATAATGTCAAAAATGCAATTGCTGCCAATCCATATTTAAGTAAATTTTCTTTCTTTGGCATTGTACAAACATACAAAATCAAGAAAGCTATCAATATAAAGAAGAATGAACGCCAAGCATCTGAAGTCAACAAATCCTCTCTATCCAAAATCAATGCAGACATATACCAATCTGGCAACTGATAATTAGCATCCATTGGACTTGTGAATGACATAAACAAAGAAGGCATAACAGCAAACAACAAACACAAGCCGCCTGTGATTCCTGCTGAAATAAATAGATATTTCTTCAACTTAACATATTCAATCTCCTTCTTGTATATTGTAGTCAACGCCATACAAGATAAAAGAACGAATGTAAGCTGAGGAATTACCAACGCCATTGATGGTGTTCTGAATTTATTATAGAATGGTAAATAATGGAATAAAAGATCGTTCAACGATGCGAAATTCTTACCCCAACTCATCATGATAAGCAATGCGGAAGCTCCCACTATCCACCATTTCACTTTGCTCTTTACAACAAATAAAGAAAGCACAAATAAGAAACAGACAATAGCACCAAAATAAACGGGACCAGAAGTGAACGGCTGATCACCCCAATAGGTGTAAGAATGTAACACTTTAGGCTTTTGATAACCTTTTTCATTGAATGCTTTTGCCAAATTAGAATCATCTGAAAGGACTCCTCCTGATGCACCTCCATAAAGATCTGGAATTAACATAGTAAGAGTTTCTGCCTTTCCATAACTCCATGCAAAAGCATAGTCTCTATCCAAGCCTGAAGATTTATCTGTTTTTCCATCCACATTAGATGTCAATTCTGACTTTCCTCTCACACTTGTTTTACCCATCTCATAATTAGAATATAGCAAAGCTGAGTTAGCCAAAACAGCAAAGACAACACCTATAGCAAAAACGCCAGTAACCTTTAAAACATCAGAGTATAATTTTTCTTTTAAATTATAGAATAAGAATGCTGCATAAAAGAAAAGGCACAAAAGCATTAAATAATAAACGATCTGAAGATGGTTATTTCTCAGCGTAAAATATACAGCTATAGTAAACAACAGGCCTCCCCACAACCATTTTTTCTTTATAGTAAGATATATACCAGACAAAACTAATGGCATATATGCCATGACCAATCCTTTAGTCACATGGCCGGCTCCAATAATAATCAAGACATATGAGGCAAATGCGTATGCTATAGCTCCCAAAATAGACACGAAAGTGGGGCTACCCATTACAGACAACAGTATGTACATACATAACATGGACAAAAACAAGATAGCACCATCTCCGTTTCCTAGTACATAAATCGGTTTTTCTAACCACGACATCGCATTAGGATAATTATGTCTGATTGATATCGTATAGGCAGGCATTCCTGAAAACATAGACCCACACCATGCGGAAGATCCTCCTTCCTTTTCATACTCTGCAGCTTCATGAGCCATACCTTCCCACTTCTCTATATCACCTTGTTGCAACTGTTTGCCTTCCAACTTTGGACTAAAATAAACTACCGTCAGCAAGAGGAACAATACGATACTGCCAACATGTATGAACCAACTCTTCTTCATAAATTTTTTTATTTAGACTTTTTATTAGATTTTTATTCAACATCAAAAAGTTCAAAATGCACCAAAAACATGCTAAATACATAAAATTAATACTTTATGCAGAATAAAAGAATGCATTTAAAACCGTACAAAAATACAGAATTTATTTCAATCAAATCAGATAATAAACAAACAATTAAAGAAGCATAAGATTCTTGAATATCTTCTTTCCTAAAAAAACAAGAGTGAGTACGAAACGCGTCGCACTCACTCCTCAGCTATTATAAATAAGGTTTTTATTATTTCAGATATTTATCCATTGCTGCGGCAGCGGCACGACCGTCGCCCATAGCCAAAATAACGGTTGCTCCACCTCTCACAATATCACCACCTGCGAACAACATCGGAATAGATGACTGCATTCCCTCATTGACCACAATAGTTCCCTTAGGAGAGACCTGCAATCCTTCTACCGAGCTAGGAATCAATGGATTTGGAGAAACTCCAATACTTACGATTACCTCATCAACATCAATTTCTTCGATAGCGCCAGGAATTTCGATAGGAGATCGACGGCCAGATGCATCAGGCTCACCCAACTGCATCTTCTGCAATCTCATCTTCACTACTCTACCCTTTTCGTCGCCAATATATTCGATAGGATTATGTAAAGTCATGAACTCCACACCCTCTTCTTTTGCGTGTTTAACCTCTTCCAAACGAGCAGGCATCTCTTCTTCTGAACGACGGTAAACAATCATTGCACGGTCTGCACCCAAACGCAAAGCGGTACGAACAGAGTCCATTGCAGTATTTCCACCACCAATAACAGCTACGTTATGACCTTTATTAATAGGAGTATCACTCTCAGGATTTGCAGCATCCATCAAGTTTACGCGAGTCAAATATTCATTGGAAGACATAACACCGATCAGATTCTCACCAGAGATATTCATGAAACGAGGAAGACCAGCTCCACTCGCCACGAAGACACCCTTGAATCCATCTTCTTCAAGATCTTTTATTGAGATTGTCTTTCCAACGATGCAGTCTTTTATGAAAGTAACGCCCATTTTACGAAGGTTCTCAATTTCAACATCAACCACCTTGTTAGGCAAACGGAACTCAGGAATTCCATATTTCAACACACCGCCGATTTCGTGCAAAGCCTCAAATACCGTTACAGAGTAGCCCATCTTTGCCATATCACCGGCAAAAGACAATCCTGCAGGACCGGAACCAACAACAGCAATCTTTTTTCCGTTTTTCTCTTTAATTTCAGGAACAGAAATCATACCGCTCTCACGCTCATAATCTGCAGCAAAACGCTCCAAATAACCAATACCTACAGCATCTTTCTTCAATTTCAGTTTGTAGAAACATTGAGACTCACATTGTTTCTCTTGAGGACAAACACGTCCGCAGACAGCAGGCAATGCACTAGTCTCCTTCAAAACCTTGGCAGCTTCCAAGATTTCTCCGCGCTCTATATTTTTAATGAAACCTGGGATATTAATACTAACCGGGCAACCCGTCATACAAGTAGGATTAGGGCAATCCAAACAACGTTTAGCCTCAACTAACGCCTGTTCTTTTGTCAAACCTTGATTAACTTCCTCTCTTACGCGAGCACGATAAGCAGGTTCCAACTCGTTCATCTTAACTCTTTGAATCGCAGTTCTCTCTTTATTTGACAAACCCTTGCGCAAATCTTCGCGCCAAGCTACGTTTCTATCTTCTGCCATAATCTTATTGTTTACTTACCTTGTACATATCAGCCTGTTCTTCTTGCTTGTAGGCACCAAGACGCATCAACATCTGATCAAAATCAACTTGATGTGCATCGAACTCGGGACCATCAACGCAGACAAACTTTGTTTTTCCGCCTACCGTGACACGGCATGCACCACACATGCCAGTACCATCTACCATGATAGTATTCAAAGAAGCGACAGTTGGAATCTCATATTTTTTTGTCAGCAAAGCGACAAACTTCATCATAATGGCCGGACCGATTGTTACGCAAAGGTCAACCTTCTCACGGTTGATAACCTCTTCAATACCATTGGTAACCAAACCTTTCTTGCCTGATGAACCATCGTCTGTCATAATAATCACTTCATCAGAGAACTTACGCATCTGATCTTCCAAAATAACAAGGCTTTTGTTTCTTGCAGCCAAAACAGTTATCACTCTATTGCCAGCTTTCTTGAGAGCCTCAACTATTGGCAACATAGGAGCTACACCTACACCACCACCGGCACAGACTACAGTTCCGAAGTTCTCGATATGAGTAGCTTTACCCAAAGGACCAACGACATCGGTAATCTCATCACCTACGTTCAAATTGCATAACTTAGTGGAAGAGACTCCGATTTTCTGAACCACAAGAGTTATGGTTCCTTTCTGTGTGTCTGAAGCGGCAATTGTCAAAGGAATTCTCTCTCCTTTTTCTCCGACTCTCACTATAACGAAATGTCCAGCTTTTCGGGACTTCGCTATCAACGGAGCCTCAACTTCCAGCTTAACTACATTCTCCGAAAAATTTTCTTTACTGACAATTTTGTTCATTCAAATATAAATTACTGTTTTTTGAAAAACATTTAAAATCCACCACTCTCTTAATGGACTTTTATTAATACAAAAGTAAAAAAATAACTTCAGTTTCAAAAGATTCTACTATTTCTTAACCACAAAGTTTATCTTCTCTGTCTGATATTTTTGGTTTGCAACATATATATCAAACGAAGGAATTTCATGCTCTGCACTGTCATTTGCCTTCAAATAATAGATAAAAACATAGGATGAGACACCATCTACGGTCTCTATTCTTGAGGTTTGTCTTTCGATTGAAAGATTCCACAAGTCAGGAAAAGGCGGTTGGTCTGGTTTCGCATTCATCGTCAAGATAAGTTGAAAGGCATTTCCTACTTTTGGATTTTTCGGATCCAACTCCAAAGTATAATGAAACTTGAAATTCTCATCCAACGCCAATGCAAACATTTGTTTGGGTTCTATTGTATATTTTCTATCACTAATAATAACAGACGCTGACGGTATTGTGAAAGATCCACTTTTTTTTGCCTTGACATCATAACACAAGGCCTGGATGGTTACTTTATGGTTGCCCTCCATCTTTAATTCTCGCATGTAAGCATCTTTTACTATTTCAAACTCAGACAAGTCTGGACGGATAAAACTATCAGTGTGAGCTTCTGAGCAATATCTTATACGAAAAGTCTGTCCTACCCTAACAGTATCAACATCTGTCAAAATATAAATATCAGAATTCACCACTTGAGAAAAGCAAGCCGAACCGATCATCATTAACAAAAAAGAAAGAAAATGTTTCAAACACCTCATATTCTGCATGAATTAAATTTTTACCCTTCACAAATATAACGAAAAGCATTAAAATGTAACTAAAAAAATAAACGTTATGATTTTACTTTCTATGAAAACTTTTTTATTTTTGTGTTATATTAAAAAACGAAAAAAGATTTAATTATGACAAGAAGATTTTTATTCTCAGCATGTATTGCATTATTTTCTATGTGTGCTATATCTTTATCATCATGTAGTAGCGACGATGATGATGAACCTAAAGAAGAGCCACAAGTAGTATATACAAAAGCTTCGCTTTCTTTTTCTGTAAATCAGGTAGCGCAGAAAAATGGTGATATTGTAATGGCCCTTAACAAAGCTTCTATTTCTAACACGAACCAGAATTCAGAGATTGTCACTTTATCCTTCAATGCAAAACAAGGAACAAGTGCTATTAAATACGTAACTGTAAAATATAGTAACGACTATGTAAGCAACGTATTTGTTACTGATACAGACGGTTATGTTTGGAACGGTAAAGACAAAGGTGCTAATGTAACAAATGGTGAAATTTCTTTCGTTGGTGTTTATGCTAAATATACAATTACTGTTGTTGATGCTATGAACATTCCTTCATCAATCACTTTTGAATTGTCAGGATCAGATTCTAAATACTCTTCTGTTGCTAGATTATTATCAAACAAACAAGTTATTAAGCTTAGCTTTGATGGCAAGAAGTATGAGAAGACCCAATTAGGTCTTAGCTACTCTCCTGAGACTGAAACTACAAAAGGCAAATTCAACACAGCAGGACAATTATTGAAGGTTGACGAGACTCTTTATAATGATTATCAAGCACAAGACATCATCTCTTTCAAAAAGGATGCAGAAGATTCAGAATACATAGAAGCTAACAAAACAATCAATGACTCAGCTCCTATCTTCTTCTTATACAAGAACAAAAATGGTAATTATGACCAATACTATCTTCTTAAAGTTGTTTCTTTAGACGAGAACACAGCAACTATCGAAGTTCAGTATTAATAGGTATAGAACCAATCAAAAAAGGAAGGGAAGATTTATCTTTTCTTCCTTTTTTCATATCCATAAATAAAAAGGTTATGAAACAATTAACCTACTATCATAAAAAACGTTTGCCTATTTAAGAAAAAAAGTCGACTTTTGTAAGATATTTCTGGATTTAAAACTCACTCAATTCTATATGAAATTCGAGCTACAGTATACTGATGCCAAAAGCAATGCAAGAGCTGGTAAAATAACAACTGACCACGGAGAGATCACAA
Source organism: Paludibacteraceae bacterium (assembly GCA_023227695.1). GTDB lineage: Bacteria > Bacteroidota > Bacteroidia > Bacteroidales > Paludibacteraceae > RGIG10190. Next base: position 11,313 of record JALNVE010000011.1, on the reverse strand, counting down.
CTCCGATATTCATGCCCGTCGGAACGATCGGTTCCGTGAAAGGCGTGCACATGCATGAATTGACTGACGACATCAAAGCCCAGATTATTTTAGGAAACACTTACCACCTCTATCTTCGTCCAGGACTAGACATTTTGGAAAAGGCAGGAGGTCTTCACAAATTCAACGGTTGGAGCAAACCTATTCTGACCGACAGCGGTGGATTTCAAGTATTTTCCCTCTCCGAGAACAGAAAACTAACCGAAGAAGGTGCTATTTTCCGCTCTCACATCGACGGATCCAAACATATATTTACTCCCGAAAATGTAGTTGATACACAACGTACCATCGGAGCCGACATCATCATGGCGCTCGACGAGTGCACACCTGGTAACGCAGAGTATAAATACGCAAAGAAATCTCTGGAGCTGACCCAGAGATGGTTGGACCGTGGTTTGAAACATTTTGACGAGACAGAACCAAAATACGGCTATAGCCAAACTTTTTTCCCTATCGTACAAGGCTGTACATACAAAGACTTGAGACAACAGTCTGCAGAGTTTGTGGCCTCTAAAGAGAGAGAAGGAAACGCTATCGGCGGTTTGGCAGTAGGCGAACCTGCTGAAGTCATGTATGAAATGATCGAAGTGGTCAACGAGATTCTACCAAAGGATAAGCCTCGTTATTTAATGGGCGTTGGAACTCCGATCAACATTTTGGAGGCCATAGAAAGAGGAGTTGACATGTTCGATTGCGTGATGCCAACCCGTAACGGTAGAAATGGCATGCTCTTCACCCGCAATGGTGTAATGAACATGCGCAACAAAAAATGGGCAGACGACTTCTCGCCGATCGACCCTGACGGAACTTCATACGTTGACCAATTCTACAGCCGTGCTTATCTACGTCATCTCTTCATCGCAGATGAGCTTTTAGCCCTTCAAATTGCATCCATACACAACCTCGCCTTCTATCTTTGGTTGGTTGGCGAAGCTAGAAATCACATCATCGCCGGCGACTTCTCCACGTGGAAGAGCTCAATGGTACAATCGTTAAGTAACAGACTTTAATTCAAGAATAAGTAACTAATAATCTATTAGTGATATGCTTAAAAAAATAGATATTTATATCATACGCAAGTTCCTTGGAACTTTCTTCCTAGCCATAGTGCTTATCATCGTCATTGCTGTAGTTTTTGACGTATCAGAGAAGTTGGATGACTTCATCAACGAGCCCGTGACTCTAAAAGAGATTATCTTCGACTACTACTTCAACTTCATCCCCTACTTCGTCAATCTGTTCAGTCCGCTGTTCACATTCATTGCCGTTATTCTTTTCACATCTAAGATGGCAGAGCAGTCGGAAATCATTGCGATTCTATCAACAGGAACAAGTTTCAACCGTTTGGTAAGACCCTATATGATTTCAGCAGGTATAATTGCCCTGTTGACATTCACTCTAAGCAGTTACATCATTCCACCAGCCAATGCAGAAAGGCTTGAATTCCAAGACAAATACATCAAGAAAAGGAAATCAGACAATGCAGCTCAAATCCAAATGAGAGTAAGCAAAGAGGAGATTCTCTACATTGATTATTATGAGAAAGAAAAGAAATGCGGTTACAGATGTACTCTTGAAAAATTTAACGGAAAGACTTTGGTATCCAAACTTACAGCAGACTCTTTAGTTTGGGATACAGCTTTCAGCTGGAGTGCTAGAAAATACATGTTACGTGAATTCGATGGCATGTATGAGAAACTGACAAGAGGCGACCGTCTTGATCTTACCATTCAAGTCGAGCCAGAAGACTTCTTCATATACAAAGGCATGCAGGAAGAAATGAGTAATCGTCAACTAAGGCATTACATCTCAAGACAAAAAGATAGAGGAATTGGTAACATAAAGGAGTTTGAAATCGAGTATGCAAAGAGATTTTCATTCCCATTCGCAGCCTTCATTCTGACTCTTATTGGAGTATCTCTTTCATCTAGAAAGGTAAGAGGCGGCATGGGTCTCAACATGGCATTAGGTCTGCTGTTGAGTTTTTCCTATATTTTATTCTACACCGTTTCGTCAACTTTTGCAGTCAGCGGAACACTTTCTCCAACGCTATCAGTATGGTTACCGAACTTCGTCTTCGCTATTATCGCAGCCATTCTTTACAAAAAAGCTGTAAAATAAGCAAGAATAATCATATTAATAAGGCATTATCATCCACATGGTAATGCCTTCATGTTTTATATAAAGCAATTCTATTTAAACATTAAATAAAGTCTCTCTTCACTTTATTTATTACTTTTGTATAAGAAAAATCAAAGCATTGACCTTATTTCTAGCTTTGAAATTTATAACCAAAACATACTTGTATGTCACTAGAAAAAGAGATTTCATTTTTAAAAGAGGAAAAGGCAATTCTTCAAAAAGGGGGCGGCGAGGCTGCCATTGAGAAGCAGGTTGCCATGGGAAAAATGACGGCAAGAGAACGTATAGCCGCTTTATTAGATAAAGAATCCTTCTGCGAATATGACCTATTCGTAAAACATGAAGTCCACGACTTCGGAATGGACAAGAAAGATTTACCTTGCGACGGTGTCGTTACCGGAACAGGTACCATCAACGGAAAACCTGTTTGCATCTACGCTCAGGATTTCACCGTTATGGGAGGATCTTTAGGTTTGATGCATGCACGCAAAATCACCAAGATAATGGACCATGCGCTGAAGATGCAAATACCTTGCATTGGAATCAATGATTCTGGTGGCGCACGTATTCAGGAGGGAGTTGGCGCATTGGCTGGTTACGGAGAGATCTTCTACCGCAACACAATGGCATCAGGTGTCATTCCTCAGATTTCCGTGATTCTTGGTCCTTGTGCAGGCGGAGCCGTTTACTCTCCTGCCCTTACAGACTTCGTCTTCGTTGTCGAAAATATTTCCAAGATGTTTATCACAGGTCCTGCCGTAATCGAGACTGTACTTGGCGAGAAGATTTCACAGGAAGAGTTAGGAGGTGCACGCGTACACGCAGAAATCACAGGCAACGCTCATTTCTATTCTATGAATGAGAAAGATTGCTTCGATCAAATCCGCACTTTGCTCTCTTACCTTCCAAGTAACAACACAAAGAAACCGGACGAGACAAAAGTTATGGCACCGACATTCAAAGGCAAGTTGGAGGATTTCATCCCAGCTGACCCTAAACAGCCATACGATGTCCGTGATATCATCAAAGCCATTACTGACGGCTCTGAATTTTTCGAAATACAGGAACTTTTTGCACGCAACATCGTCATCGGATTCGGCAGAATTAACGGTCAATCTGTCGGCTTCGTAGCCAACCAGCCGCTTTATCTTGCCGGCGTTTTGGACTGCGACAGTGCAGACAAAGCCGCTCGTTTCATCCGTTTCTGCGATGCATTCAACATTCCTATCGTAACGCTCGAAGATATGCCGGGTTACCTTCCTGGCGTGGACCAAGAGCATGCAGGCGTGATCCGTCACGGAGCAAAGGTTTTTTACGCTTACTCAGAAGCTACTGTTACAAAGATCACAGTTATCTTGAGAAAGGCTTACGGAGGTGGTTACATCGCCATGAACTCACGCCACTTGGGCGCAGATTTCGTCTTTGCTTGGCCATGCGCTGAGATTGCCGTAATGGGGCCAGACGGAGCTGCTAACATCATCTTCAGTAAAGAAATAAAGGATGCTGAAGACCTAGAGGCTATGAGAAAAGAGAAGATTCAAGAGTACAAGGATAAATTTGCCAATCCATACGTAGCAGCTGCCCGTGGATTCATCGATTCTGTGATTGAGCCTTCACAAACACGTGCTATGCTTATCCACACATTGACTATCTCAAAAGACAAGACAGAGGTAAGACCTACGAAGAAGCACGGACTTCCTCCATTCTGATTTTTCAAACAATAAAACAACGATTATGTCTGAAGAGAAACAAGAACTTGTAGATTTGACAATCGAAGAAGGGACATACAAAACCCTATTGACTGAAAAATTCAAGATGAAAAAGAAGTACGAGCCAAAAAACACGGACCACGTCTATTCAATCATCCCTGGAACTGTCTTGAAATTTTTCGTCAAAGAGGGAGACACGGTAAAAGCCGGTTCTCCACTGCTCATACTTGAGGCGATGAAGATGGAAAACATCATCAAAATGCCTTTCGATGGTAAGATAAGAAAGATTCTAGTTTCAGAAGGTGTCCGTATTGCAAAAGACACACTGATGGTAGAATTGGATAAATAAAAAAAATCAAGGAAAGGATGGACAAGTTGTTCATCCCTTCCTTTTTCAATTTGCACTCTGTGAACAAAACGATACTGAAAATAGCCATTCCGGCTATTGCAACCAATATTTCGATACCACTTCTCAGTTTGGTCGACATGATGATTGTTGGGCACATGAGCAACGTTGCCTACATTGGAGCCATCGCTGTAGGGGGAGCCCTTTACAACCTCATTTATTGGAACTTCGGTTTTCTCCGCATGGGAAACAGCGGACTCACCGCGCAAGCTTACGGAGCCAAAGATCCTGCTGAAATGATGAACATAGTGCTCCGTTCACTTCTGGTTTCATTGGTAGCTGGTGTCTTCATTTGGGCCATCAAAGATCTCTTCTCCGGGATAGCATTAAACTAATGGACACTACGCCTGACATACAAGCGTATGCGCTCACCTATTTCAATATCTGCATCATAGGTGCACCAGCTGTACTTGGCATGTACGGCATAAAAGGATGGTTCATCGGCATGCAGAATTCCATCTTTCCGATGATTATTGCCATCTCGATCAATGTCATTAACATCATTTGCAGTCTGCTGCTAGTGTTTGTCTTCAAAATGGACATTGTCGGTGTTGCCCTTGGAACTGTCATTTCACAGTACTGCGGAATAATTATTGCCATTGCTCTTTGGTTCTTACGTTATCGAGAATTAAAACAATATGCTAGTATAAAAAAGTGCCTTGAAGTAGCTAAGTTGAAGCGTTACTTTTCCATCAATGCCGGAATCTTCATCCGCACATTATGTCTATCAGCCGTAACCAGTTTCGTGACCTTTGCAGGAGCAAAACAAGGGGAAGTTCTGTTGGCCGTGAATACATTGATGATGCAACTCTTCAATTTCTTCTCCTATTTTACAGACGGATTTGCCTACGCAGGCGAAGCTTTAACCGGCAAATACATAGGTGCCGGTGATGAACAGATGATGCATAAATCCATACGAAAGATTTTCTATTGGGGAATCTCGCTCGCATTAATTTTCACTGTACTTTATGCTGGTTATGCGAACCAGATCATGGGCATCATCACCGATAAGCAAGAAGCACTAAATGCAGCAAAAGACTTCACCGTATGGGTTCTGATTATTCCAATCACAGGATTTTTAGCCTTCCTTTGGGACGGAATCATGGTAGGTGCCACAATGATTAAAGGAATGGTTTACGCCATGTTAGTAGCTGCTGGCGTTTTCTTCGGTCTATACTTTGCTTTCATAGATACACTTGGAAACCATGCACTTTGGTTGGCATTCGTCTCTTATCTTTCTGCAAGAGGATTGACGCAAACATTTTTCTTCAGGTATAGAAGCAAACGAAAGCTTGTCATTCGTTGATCAATCTTCGCATTTAGGAAGTTTTATGCGATAACCCGATTCGTTTTTTTTATATTCCACGCTCTTAGAAAATAGTATATTTTCTACCAGAAAAGAGGTCAAATCCAAATTCAACCAATCTTTCACTCTAAGCTTAGAAAACTTCTCCAAAGATTTTTTTGTCTCCAGAACAGGAAGCACACCGATATAGTCGGGTTGCCAAAACGTATAGGTAGGCACACATGTTATCTCTGAAATACGTGTCGCACCATTCCATTTGGTAAACTGCACAGTTGCCAGCAGACCAACATCTTTCAAAAGACTATCTTTACGAACCTGGCTTGACAAAAAATTTCCCAAGGAGTAAAAGACGACACATTTATGTTTGCTTCCATTACGTACCACCTCCTTGATCTCCATCTTCTGCAAAATATGAGGATGACTTCCAAAGACAACATCCACACCATAAGTCAGAAGAGAATCGACCACTTTACACTGATATCTGTTAGGCAAAGCTTGGTATTCCGTTCCGAAATGAACCAATGCAATGACAGCATCTGCCCCAGCCTTTTTCAAAGCCTCCACATTCTGTTTCATCATTTGCATTTTATCATCACGGTACCCTTCAATCGAAGAAATTACATGTTTCAAACTGTCAGGAATATGAATGCCATTGGTGGTAGAAGTATAAGCACAGAAACCTAACTTAACCCCTTTCACATCGACTAAGAAAGGTCGTTGACGTTCATCTTTTGTTCGATAGGCTCCAACATGTGAGAGGCCAACAGAATCCAACAGATTAATGGTAGAACAGAGTCCTTCATAACCAGAATCAAAAGTATGATTGTTGGCTAGCGTCATCAAATCAAATCCAGCCGACTTAATAGTATATGCAAACGTATCCGGCGCATTAAAATAAGGAAAGCAAGAATACCCAAGTATGGAGGTATCCCTACCCTTTCCTTTTCCGGCAAAGGTGGTCTCCAGGTTTCCGACAAGCCAATCGGTCTGGTCAAAATAATCTTGCATGAAAGAAAAGACTTTCGAAAAATCAAACGTCTCAGTCTCTTTTCTATGAGCCTTATTCATCTGCCAACGATGCATCATCACATCACCAACAGAAGAGACTGTAATGGAAATTGGAGAAGAAGGAACTGTTACAAACGAAGAATCTCTCATCTCTTCAGGCATCACATTTGTATGTTGAACCTCCTGACGACTACAGGAAATCGCCATCCATAAAAAGAAGAAACAAAAAATCCAAACAAACTTTTTCATACACAAAAAAACCTGCGGCATCACCATTTGCAACAGCAATGCCACAGGTTCAATAAATATTATTACAACAAGTTACTTGCTAATTCAGAAAGAGAACTTCTCTCACCCTTAACCAAATTAATGTGTGAGAAAATGTCCTGACCTTTCATCTTATCAATCATATAAACCAATCCATTAGACTGCATATCCAAGTAAGGAGTATCAATCTGCTGGATATCACCCGTGAAAATCATTTTCGTACCCTCACCCGCACGTGTGATGATAGTCTTGATTTCATGAGGTGTAAGGTTCTGAGCCTCATCTGCGATGAAATAAGTATCACTCAAACTACGTCCGCGGATAAATGCCAAAGCCTCGATGACCAACTTATTCTCTTTCTGCATGTCTTCAATCAAACGCAACTCTTTTGATGTTGGTCCGAACTGATTCTTGATAACATTCAAATTATCAAACAAAGGCTGCATATATGGAGCTATTTTTTGTTTCTCATCACCTGGCAAGAATCCCAAATCTTTATTAGCCAAAGCCACGATAGGACGTGCCAATAAAATCTGTTTGTAACGCTCATTCTGCTGCAAAGCAGCAGCCAAAGCCAACAAAGTTTTACCAGTTCCAGCCTTACCAGTAATAGCGACCAACTTAATATCGTCATTCAATAATGCATCCAAAGCGAAAGCTTGCTCTGCATTTCTGCCCTCAATACCAAAAGCCTTGGTCTTCGTAACCTTAACCACCATCTTGGTCATGTTATCGTAGCGAGCCATGACCGTAGAACGAGAACTCTTTAGAATAAAGCATTCATTAGGATCAATATGATTTGGTAAATTCAAATCGTCCAAAGATATACCAGTCGGTGTGCTATACAACTTGTCAATCAAGTCTGGATCTATATCTTCGTAGGTCATCTGAGACTTCTCGAAGATATCAATGTTTGTAACCTTATCTGTAATATAATCCTCTGCCAACAAGCCCAAAGACTTTGCCTTCATTCGAAGATTAATATCCTTTGTTACCAATATATTTTTTGATTCTTTGAAAATTCCGTTCATGACCTCTATTGATGCAAGAATCTTATGATCAGGAATTTTCGCTGAGAACGCCTTTGAAATACGGTCTGGATATGTTGGATCTGTAAAGATATACAATCGACCTAAACCGAAACCTAGCTCAACACCTTGCTCAAACATATCGTCGGTGGCAATTTCATCCAACTCTCTTGCAAATTCCCTTGCATTGAAATTTATCTGGTCGTTACCCTTCTTGAACTTATCCAACTCTTCGAGTACGACAATAGGCAAATAAATATCATTTTCCTGGAAATTGTAGATACACTTGTAATCATGAAGAATAACATTCGTATCTAAAACGAAATTTTTCTTTGCTCCCTTTTTCTTTGCTCCCATGATATTCAGTATTTAAGTTTCTTACTAATCGTTTTATAGGTGTTTTTTTACACCTGACTTCAAAAAATTCAAGAACAGGCTCCGAGAAAAGTCAATTTTAATACTAAATTAACATCTTGACGTTTTTTATACCTTCTTTTCTCCTTTATGAGCATCAAATTCTTTAATTTCGCTTTACGTAAAGTTATGTTTTTCGAAACAAAAAAACGAATAAATAAAGTAAAAAACTTGCCCGAAAATGAATTATTCTGAGACTTTAGAATTCATATACAACCGTCTTCCTCTTTTTCAGATGGTTGGCTCTGCAGCCTATAAAGAGGGAATTGATGGAATGATCGAGTTTGACAACCACATAGGCAATCCCCATAAGGCTTTCAAATGCATTCACGTAGGTGGAACGAATGGAAAAGGTTCCGTTTCTCACACCATCGCATCCGTACTTCAGGCATCAGGCTATAAAGTAGGATTATTCACATCTCCCCACTTAAAAGATTTCAGGGAGAGAATCAGAGTAAATGGAGAGCCCGTGCCCGAGCAGTTTGTCATCGATTTCGTGGAAAAACACAAAGATTATTTCGACGTCATCTACCCTTCTTTCTTCGAAGTGAATGTAGCCATGGCTTTCGATTATTTCAAGAAACAGAAAGTCGACGTTGCCGTTGTGGAAGTTGGACTGGGCGGACGATTGGACAGTACCAACATCATCACCCCTGTACTCAGCGTGATTACCAACATCAGCATTGACCACATAAACATACTAGGAAACACCTTGCAAGCTATCGCCCAAGAGAAGGCCGGAATCATAAAGAAAGGCATCCCAGCCATTGTTGGGGAATTTTTGCCAGAAACGAAAGACGTCTTCATCAACAAGGCTGTAGAGGTTGGAACTGACCTTGAATTTGTGGAAGATAAGACTGAGTGCCAATTTATCGGAACGAATAACACGGACGGAACTCCTCGTCAGATATTCGAAATCAACGGCGACCGCATAAGCACTCCATTGTTGGGTTCTTATCAGAAGAAAAACATGCCGACTGCATGGTTTGCTGTGAAGAGGCTGCAAAAGCTAGGATTCAAAATAACAGACGAATCTCTTCACGAAGGATTTGCCAACACAATCAAATTGACGGGTCTGCAAGGCCGTTGGCAGAGACTGCAGGAAAATCCGACTGTCATCTGCGACACAGGTCATAATATTGCCGGCATAAGCTACATCAGCAAGCAGTTACAAGAGACTCCGCACAAGACTTTGCGTATTATATACGGTATGGTGAACGACAAGGACATCGACCATATTTTACCAATTTTACCTAAAAACGCGGTCTATTACTTTACCAAGGCATCGATCAAGAGAGCCCTACCCGAAACCGAACTTCGCGAAAAAGCAAGAAAATGCGGATTAGACGGAAAATGTTTCGCCACAGTAAAAGAGGCATTGGAAACAGCTAAGAAAGAGGCAGACAAAGACGATCTTCTATTTGTAGGAGGAAGTACATTTGTGGTGGCTGAGGTGATATAAAAAGAATTGATAATCCATAAAAGCCTGAGTTCAAATTTGAACCAGGCTTTTTATATGGCATCCGATTTATCAAAGAACATCTCCATTTTCAAGACTTTTAAAGGTTCTTACCACCCTTTTTCATTGACTTTTTTCGTCATTTCATTATCTTTGTGAAATATAACTTGAAAAACACAAAATGAACAAATTATATTTTCTAATTCCATTACTCGTCATACTCTTCAGCTGTAACTCCACAAATAAGGAGAAAGGAGAGACAACGCAAGAAGTCAGCAACGAAACAACAGTAAAAGAACCTAAAATTCTATACGGCATTAATGCTGATAGTATGGATGTGATTCAAGATGAAATACCCAACAATAAAACACTGAGCGACATTCTGACCACCTACGGTGTGAGCCAAGTTCTCATCAACACTTTGGCAGAAAAGTCGAAAAGCATATTTGATGTCAGACGAATGAAACGAGGGAACAAGTATTGTATACTTCGAGACATAAATGACACTCTTCCTCAGGTGAAATATTTCATTTACGAAATAGACCAAATCAACTACATCACATACAAACTAAGCAATGATAATATCGAAATAATAGAGGGACAAAAAGAGTGTAAAACAAAAGAACGAATTGTAGAGGGTGAGATCACAACCTCTCTTTGGAACGCCATCACTGAAAAAAACGTTCCGTTCATGTTGGCTTACGAGCTTTCCAACATCTACGCTTGGAACATTGACTTCTTCGGATTGCAGAAAGGCGATAGATTCAAAGTAGACTATACTGAAGTTTGGGTCGACTCTACTTTCATCAAAATAGACAACATCAAATGTGCCATTTTCAACCACTGTGGAACTGACTTCCACGCCATTCCATTCCAGCAAAATGGCAGAATCGACTATTTTGACTACGAAGGAAACAGTTTACGCAAGGCTTTTTTAAAAGCACCTCTGCAATATTCACGCATAAGTTCCACTTTCTCTAACAGCCGTTTACATCCCGTTTTGAAGATTAGGCGTCCGCACCACGGCATTGACTATGCAGCACCTGTCGGCACACCGGTCATGAGCATTGGTGACGGTCATATCATCGAGAAGAGATACCACACCGGAGGCGGTAACACCGTTAAAGTTCGCCATAATGGTATGTACACAACCGTTTATATGCACCTCTCCAAATTTGCGAAAGGCATTAGCGTAGGCTCTTTAGTAAAACAAGGACAAACGATCGGTTATGTTGGAAGTACAGGACTCTCAACCGGACCTCACCTCGACTTCCGTGTTTATAAGGACAAATCTCCGATCAATCCGATTAAAATGGAATCACCCTCAGTGGAGCCTGTCAAAAAAGATGACCTGTCAGCATTCAACGCTGTGCGCGACAGTTTGATAGAGAGGCTGAATTCAGTTAGATTATAATTGTGACCTATGGGTCAATTTGCGTGGTGCAACATGCTCTAATCTGCGATAAATGCTGGTGGTTTGAGAGATTCAAAACATTCAGAGCCAAAATCGAGCAATGTAACTTCTCTATAGGTCA
>JALNVE010000010.1 GCA_023227695.1 Paludibacteraceae bacterium | reverse complement strand
TCTTTCAATGCGAAAATCAAACTTTTCAGGGCTAATCTGCGTGGGGTCGTAGATAAGAAGTTCTTCCTATTCCGTATCGCCAATATTTATGCTTTTCCCCACTAAATTTCTACTGACCCATGAATCGCGCTGCTACAATGAGATGTGTAAAAAAAAAGAATCAAATTCAATAAATAGGTGGGTTAAATCTTATAACGTAATCTGCATTTGTTGTTCAAAAATAAAATGCAATTCAGACGGTCACTACGCAGAATCAACATCCGTATTCCGTTGCTTTTTGAAAAGCCGTTTTGATCAGTAGATATAAAAAAAGAAGGGTGCCCCCAAGCACCCTTCCTAGATTTATTCCAAATTTGGAAATTACTTAGCGATAACGCGAGCCATTTCACAAACTTTGTTTGAATATCCCCACTCATTGTCATACCAAGATACAACTTTAACGAAAGTAGGATCCAATTGGATACCAGCTTTTGCGTCGAAGATTGAAGTGCGAGAATCGTCACGGAAGTCAGTTGAAACAACAGCCTCTTCAGTGTATCCAAGGATGCCCTTCAATTCACCTTCAGAAGCAGCCTTCATTGCTGCGCAGATCTCATCGTATGTAGTTGCTTTTTCCAACTCAACTGTCAAGTCAACAACAGAAACGTCAGAAGTAGGTACACGCATTGACATGCCAGTCAATTTGCCATTCAATTCAGGCAATACTTTACCTACAGCCTTAGCAGCACCAGTAGAAGAAGGGATGATGTTCTCAAGAATACCACGACCACCTCTCCAATCCTTCTTTGAAGGACCGTCAACTGTCTTCTGAGTTGCAGTTGCAGCGTGAACTGTAGTCATCAAACCACGTTTGATACCGAACTTGTCGTTCAATACCTTAGAGATAGGAGCCAAACAGTTAGTAGTACAAGATGCATTAGAAATGATCTTCTGTCCAGCATAAGCTTTATCGTTAACACCGTAAACGAACATTGGAGTTGCATCCTTAGAAGGAGCTGACATGATAACTTTCTTAGCACCAGCTTGCAAGTGAGCAGCTGCAAGTTCCTCTGTCAAGAAGAAACCAGTAGACTCAACAACTACGTCTGTGTTAAGAGCTCCCCAAGTGATTTGAGAAGGATCTTTCTCAGCGAAGACTTGGATCTTGTTTCCGTCAACGATCAAGAAGTTGCCTTCAATTTTAACATCGTGGTTAAAACGACCGTGTACTGAATCGTATTTAAGCATGTAAGCCAAATAATCAGCATCCAAAAGGTCATTGATACCTACAACTTGAATGTCTTTTGAGAAATTCTCAACTGCTGCACGGAACACCATACGTCCGATGCGTCCGAAACCGTTAATACCAAGTTTAATCATTTTCTTATGAATTTATATTTAAAAGTAATTTTCTAACATGCAAAAATAGTCAAACTATAAGATATTTCAAAAAAGCAAGATGTTTTTTATTTCACAAATAGCCTTAACTTATGACAATAAAAAATCAGGCAAGTGTTTCCGCCTGATTCATTTTTTTATATAAGTCGCCATAAGTGTCACATCCGCAAGAAGAAGATTTGCATGCGCTTGCAGCTAATGCTAGCATCACAAGAGCAATCGTAATCTTTATATATCTTACAAACTGATTCATTTATGCCTTTTGTTCTGTTTGTTGTTGGTCGTTTTGAACCTCTCCATATCCAGGACAAGCTTTTGATTTACATGAACCCATAAGTGCGATTAGGGTTGCTGCTACAAGAATAAATTTAATAGCTTTCATTTTATGAACGTTTTTTGTTGTTTGTGTTTTTATCTATACGGCAAAAACTATGCAAAATTAGTTTATTGTTCTGAAAAATCAAGCCTGTTTATAATTTTTTTGTTTTTGAGTATTTCTTAACAAGTTCGTGGAGTGGCATAATGTAATTCAATGCCCTGATTGCTAGTGCAATCATAAGTGGGAAAACGGCTGGGTTGAACTTTTGTGGCAATATGGGCCAGCCGATAATGGCAATCAAGATGAGTGACAAGTTGGCCATCTGATAATATCTTAATTTTTCTTTCAGAGCTTTGAAAGGTGCCAATATGGCAAAAAGTAGCTGAAGTGGATTTAAACATAATAGGTTGAAGTTTGGATTGGTGGATGGATGTACGGAGAAAAATGCCAGAAAAAATAGTACGGATCCAATTAAACCTGCAATAGCCCAAAGTGTAATGTCAAACCACAAATCATTTTTCTTTTTATAATTATAAAATAGGGTGTGGGCAACAATCAATGCTAAGAAAATCCAGCAGGCAAGGATAGGAGACACCCTTGATCCTAAGTCTTTTTCTTCTGTTTTTTGAATAGGTGTATATAGAGTCTTTGTCTCTTTTACGATAGACTCGCCGTTTGTCTTTTTTGCAGATTCGAAAACGGACATTAATTCGACAGGAAGAAACGTCATGTCGGAATCTGGTACCACATTGTCTGTTGGACTGCCCAAACACAAATCGATTCCGAGAGCAAACCATTTCATGTTGGCCAACCTTTCGTGAATGATTTCTCGATAAGTCATCTTGTTTCCTATAGTAGCATAGGTGAGTCCCCCGGTTACTTTTTCTATCAGTTCCCTTGGTCGGGTTGCGCAGTTGTCGTAAAAGAAATTATACCTATAATATCTGTTTTCGGGTCGTACATTAATATATAATGCTTGAATGATTTCCTCTTTTTCTTCTTTTGTCAAGTTGAGAACTTGCTCGTACATGTACGAGTTTTTCTCAGCTACCTCTTCCATTGTCCCAGGTATGCTCTGGATGGCCAACTTGTAATCTGTCTCACCTTTGACAAACTTATAATAAAATCCCTTGTGGAAAGAAAATATTCCGTAGTTGAACATAACGTCCAGACCGATGCTTGGGTCTTGGATTCTGATGGCAGTGTGCCCCCATACTGTAAAAACCGCTAGATCTGACGGCGTGCTAGTGATTAGGCTGACTGTTTTCTGATCTGTATTTTGTGCAAATGAACTAAAAGCTGTGCAAAATGCTAGGATGATGGATAGAATCAGTTGTCTCATGATTGACAATTTTTTTGAGTTTTGGATTTCCTCCTTACAAAAAGAATCCAAGACCATGATCAGACCTTGGATTCTTTCTCAAGTAGTGAATGTCACCTTTATTTTACAATAATTCTTTTAAGTACATCGCCGATTTGAACAATGTAAAAACCGCTTTTCAGATTCAAATCGTAAATGTCTTTGTCATTTTTAATGACTCCCATAAATACTTTTTCTCCCAACATGTTTTTGATAGTTATGCTTGAACCTTGTGCGGCTCCAATGATGTAAAGTCTGTTGTCGGAGACGCTAACGGAAATTTCCTGCGGCTCTTTCGATTGACCTTCAGCATAAGCATTGCCTAAAGAAAAAGTAAGTGAGAATAATATGAAAAGTATAAGATGCTTCATTATATACATTTTAGATTCACTTGCAAATATAACTGTTGATTCCGTTAGAAGCAAGATTTCTGATGCTTTTTTGTGTAAAATATACAATAAAATTGACATGGATTAGTTGTCTGTCATCTCATTCATTTCAGATACGTTTTCAAGGTCTGAACTTCTCGAATTTCTGAATCAAATTTCTCCACTCGTCTGAGATGATGATAGATTCGTTTGTCTTGGCGTCGAATCCACACATTACAGAACGACAAACAGATTTGATATGTCCTGTCGTTTCGTCTTGAAGAATCTGAACTAGTTTGACACTTTTGTTTCCGATTTCGTATACTTTGGTCTTTACTTCAATGTTGTTGCCACGGAAGATAGGCTCCATGAAGTCTACTTCGAAGTGAACCATGACCAAATCGGAACCGCTCCAGTCGATTATCTGCTTTTTTAAAGACTCGAAATAATGCACCTTCCCGTAATCGAAGTAGGTGATCTGAATGGCGTTGTTGACATGACCGAGCACATCTATATCGTTGAAACGCATTTGAATTTTCTCGGAATGGTTGAATTCGATGTTGTCTAATTCTAACATATCGTATGATTATATAAATATGATTTCGTTAATTACTGTAACTCCAATTTTATTATTGAGAGCAGTGACGAGTGCTGATCGTGACATCATCAGATCATTTTTCAGAACGGATGAGTTAAGCTTCACAAACAGCTTTTTGTCGTTCACATAAATATTGGTCGTATATTTTTTTACGGTCGAACCCAATGTTTTGTACCATGCATCAATCAATTGCATTTCGTAAAGTTTGGTGTCAAGGTGTTGCTCCTTCAAAACCTGCTTTAATATATCTCCTAATGATTGTATGTTTTGTCTTTGCATAGTCTAATCCTCTTGTTTTTCGGAAAGAGTAATCTCTCCGTTGTCTACAGAATATATATGATAAGCGCATCCTGATTCTTTCAGAATATTAGAGATGTGCTCACGGTTCGTGTCGGAGATGAAAACTTGACCGAAACGGTTGTTTTTCAGTAGTAGAATAATCTGTTGCAAGCGGTGGGTGTCCAACTTGTCGAAAATATCATCGAACAAAAGAATGGGCTTTGTTGAACCGATTCTTTGAAGAAAATCAAATTGAGCTAGTTTCAAAGCGATGAGGTAGGTCTTGTTCTGACCTTGCGACCCGATCCGCTTAATCGGAATTCCGCCCATTGTCATCTCTAAATCGTCTTTGTGTATGCCTTGGGTTGTGTATCCAATGAGTTGGTCTCTCTGCCTGCTCTCCTTCAGAAGCACGCTCAAGCTCTTTTCGCTTTGTAGTTGAGAATGGTAAGATAACTCAACCGACTCTTTGTCTTGCGATATGAATGAGTGAAACTCTTGGAAATAGGGGAGGAACTCTTGAATGAATTCGTTCCTCTTTTTAAAGATGTAATCGCCGTTTTGTTGCATCTGTTCTTCCCAAATGTCGAAAAGCGCGTCGTCTGCACATTCCGATTTGATCAGTGCGTTACGTTGCATCACCGCTTTATTGTACGAAAGCAGTGCGTTGAGGTAAGCCTTGTCGTATTGGGAAATGAAGCCGTCAGTGAATTTTCGGCGTTCGTCGCTGCCTCCGGAGATGAGATCCGAATCGTCTGGCGAGACGAGTACCAAAGGAATCAGACCGATGTGATCGGAAAGTTTTTCGTACTCTTTCTTGTCACGTTTGAATTGCTTTTTCTGCCTGCGTTTCAGTCCGCAGTATATGTCCGTTTCAATTTCCTCTTTGTCGTAAAAACCGTTGAGCACAAAGAAATTCTCTTCGTGTGTGATGTTTTGTGCGTCGATGGAGTTGGAGTGACTTTTGCAGAATGACAAATAGTAGACCGCATCCAAAAGATTGGTTTTGCCCACACCGTTGTTGCCGATAAAACAATTAATCTTCGGAGAAAAACATAAGTCAGCTTCCCTTATATTTTTGTAATTCAATATGGTCAGATGCTGTAAATACATCCCTGCAAAGATAGCTATGAAATTGGTTAAAATATTAATAAAAATTGCAAATTAAGAGGATGTATGTATTCTGTTTTTTTAAATGGTTAAAACACGAATTGTCACGAATTATTTTTTATTTATGGTCTTTGATTTTTTGAAGTTTAGGTTCGTTATCTTGAAGATAGGTGGTATCATGTATTTTACACAAATTTCTTAGCGGAATAAATTCCGCTGGTTGCGTTTTATAAGCGCATTTTTGTTGTAATATTGAGGGTTGTTTGTTTCTGAAATTTTATTTTTAAAATAAAAATGATAGTTTTGCAAATGAAAAAAACACCTGATAAATATGGCTGATTTGATTTGTAAAAAAGAAGTTTTCGACATCGTGGGCGCAGCTATGGCTGTTCATCGAGAATTAAAAAATGGTTTTTTGGAAGCTGTTTATGGAGATGCTTTATCTGTAGAATTTAAAGAGGAAAATATTCCTTTTGAAAGAGAAAAGGCATTGCCTGTTTATTATAAAGGTCGGTTGTTAAATAAAAAATATTTTGCCGATTTCGTATGTTATGATTCGATTATCCTTGAAATAAAAGCAGCAGAATCTCTTTTGCCTGAGCATGAGGCTCAATTGCTTAATTATATGCATGTTACTCACACTAAAGTAGGCATATTAATAAATTTTGGCGAAAAAAGTTTAAAGTACAGACGGCTTATTCTCTAATTTTAACATGAATTTAACCTTATAGCTGATTATCATATAATAGTATCGTTCAGTAAATGTAAATGATCTCGGACGGTCACCTGCGGTCGTTACGACCGCAAAAAATTAGTGTAAAATACATGATGTCACCAAAGTTTCGGAACAATAATCCAAACATTTGAATTTATTGAACTGAAATAAAACAATTCGTGTTAATTCGTGTTTTTACTTTCCTGTAAATGAACTTTTTATACAATAAAGGCCGTGCCTATCTAGACACAGCCTCTTTGTGGTTATTTGTTTTTCCTGTTTATTTTTTCAAATAATCCATTACGTTCTTTTCGATACGTGCGTTCAACGCAGAAGTATCTTCCTTAACGAATTTCTCTCCAACGATGTTTTCGAACAGTTCTATATATCTGTCAGAGATTGACTTAACGATAGCCTCTGTCATTTCAGGAACTTTCTGTCCGTCTTTTCCTTGGAAACCGTTGTCCATCAACCACTCACGAACAAACTCTTTTGAAAGTTGCTTCTGTGCTTCGCTCTTCTTGAATCTCTCTTCGTAACCCTCAGAGTAGAAATAACGAGAAGAGTCTGGAGTGTGGATTTCGTCCATCAAATAGATGGTTCCGTTAGCTTTTCCAAACTCATATTTGGTGTCAACCAAGATAAGGCCACGTTTTGCTGCGATCTCAGTACCTCTATTGAATAATGCCAAAGTGTATTTCTCCAATGTCTCGTAATCCTCTTTTGACACAAGACCCGTAGCAAGAATCTGCTCTTTAGAAATGTCTTCGTCGTGCTGGCCGATTTCAGCTTTTGTAGTTGGAGTGATGATTGGAGTAGGGAACTTCTGGTTCTCTTTCATTCCATCAGGAATCTTTACGCCACAGATTTCACGAACACCGCTCTTGTATGTTCTCCATGCGCTTCCGCAAAGGTAGCCGCGAACAATCATCTCAACAGGAAAACCTTGACAACGGATACCTACAGTTACCATTGGATCTGGAGTTGCAAGTTTCCAATTAGGACAGATGTCTTTAGTGTCGTCCAAGAATTTAGCTGCAATTTGGTTCAACATTTGTCCTTTGTAAGGAATTCCCTTTGGAAGTACAACGTCGAAAGCAGAGATTCTATCGGTAGCAACCATGACTAATTTGTCACCTACACTATAGACGTCACGTACTTTACCGTGATATACGTCTGTTTGTCCCGGAAAATTAAAGTCCGTTTTTGTTAATGCTGATTCCATATTATATATGTTTATTTATTGATTGTCTGTTTTGTTTTGCTGTTGCAAAGTTAGTGAAATAGTTTTTTGCTTGTATCGAACAGAGTCAACAACTTAACAAGTTTACTGTAATCCTCAGATGAATTTTTGAACACGAATGATTCTCTAAAACAAAGAGAATTCGTGTTGATCCGTGTTTCCTGAAGTCAATTATGAGGTCCTTTTGAGGATTTATTTCTCCTCTGCTTCGGTCTGTTCTGCCTCTTGTTTCATCCTCTCTTCTGCCACCTTTTTCTCTCTTCTTCTCTTATCGCGCGCGTCGTAGGCTTCAACAATCTGCTGAACCAACTGGTGGCGAACAATGTCTTTGATGTCGAACTCAATTTTGGCTATGCCTTTGGTGTCTCTTAAAACCTCAAGAGCGTCAATGAGTCCGGAACGTTGACTAGGCGGAAGGTCTATTTGGGTAACGTCACCCGTTACAATGATCTTGCTGTTCATGCCCATACGGGTTAGGAACATCTTGATTTGTTGAGTCGTGGTGTTCTGGGCCTCATCTAGGATGATAAAAGCGTCGTTCAATGTACGTCCGCGCATGAAGGCGAGGGGAGCGATTTGGATTGTTCCATTCTCCAAAAACTCTTTTAGCTTCAAAGAAGGGATCATGTCCTGCAATGCGTCGTAGAGTGGCTGAAGATAAGGATCGATCTTCTCTTTCATGTCTCCGGGCAAGAATCCTAGCTTTTCGCCAGCCTCTACAGCCGGACGGCTCAATATGATTTTGCGGATTTCTTTGTTTTTCAATGCTCTAACGGCAAGTGCAATGGCAGTATATGTTTTGCCGGAACCTGCAGGGCCGATAGCAAAGAGCAAATCGTTTTTGTTATAGTCTTTTACCAATTTAATTTGGTTGGCGGTGCGAGCAATGATAGGTTTGCCGTTGTTGCCGTAGATGATGAGATTGTTTTCTTCCGTTTTTTCGGGTTTGTTGCCTTTGATAAAGTCGATGATGATCTCCTCTTTGAGGATGTTGTATTTAGCACAGTATGCTTCGAGTTTGGTAATCACCTCTTCAAAATCAGCAATTTCAGACTCTTCTCCGATGGCTTTGATGGCATTGCCTCTGGCAACAATCTTAATTTTAGGGAAAAGATCTTTTATGGTGTGTATGTTCGAATTGTTAGCTCCGTAAAAGATAACGGGGTCTGCGTTTTCAATTAGAATTATTTTCTCTATCATTACTGACCTTCTGAATTTTGATTTTATTACAAAAGTAAACTTTTGATTTGAATTTTTAAGTGTGTTCTTTCTCTTTATTAAATTTTTGATATGTATGAGAAAAAAAGTCTTTTTTACTGTAATTTTTTTTGAAAGTGATAAGCTATAAAGGAAATAATTAAAAAAATATGTAAAATTATTAAATGTTTATTTTGTCGTATTTTTGTCAATAGCAATTAATTATATGTTGTAGAGCAACAAAAGTGATTGAAAAGTTGACAAATGAAAAAAAAACCATTAATTTTGCATTCGATTTTTGTAAAGATAAAAAGAAATGGAAGAGATGCTTTAAAAAGCTTTGTTTCCGTTTGTTTTCTGATGTTTTAGAAGAAATTGGGCTTTGTTTTTTGCATTCTGTTTTAGTATACTTGTCCCGTTCTTCTTTATTTCGTTTGTAAGCAATTCTTTACATGGATGATGAGTTTATAATAGGTAATAGGGCATGGTTTTTGTAGTTAGTGCCCTTGAACATTGAAATAACAAGGATAATGAAATCATTTATTTCTAAAAGATTCTGTTCGAGTCTTTTATTTATTTGTTTATTTGTAGGTATAAGTGTGTCGGTGCAAGGTCAGACTATAACATCTGTTCAGTCAGCTTGTGAAAATGACCCTGTTTTTCTTTCCGTCTCTGGTTATAATCCAACAGACAAGATTCAATGGTGGATTTCAGACAATGGAACCACATGGGAAGGGTTTGGTAATATAACTATAGCTGTAACTAAAGATGGGGAAGGAACTTCTTCTATTGTTCTGCAAAAGATGCCTGCAAATGATATTTGGGTAACCACAAGTGTCTATGGAAGGCCTGCAAATGGGGATTATAAACGACAAATCAAACTCAATACAACCAATTGTCAAAATACAGTATGTCGTACTACTACAACTGGTGATTACTTCCAAGGTACAGACTTTGACCATGATGGACCTGTTAATTGGAACACAACCCCTCCTGAAAATTTGGTTCAGTTTTTTTCTGATAATAATGTTAAATTTCAAGGGAAGTCAGGACAACTTGTGAACCAGGAATATTTAGGTGTTCCTTTGTATATTGATGATTCTTTGGGTGTTAATCCCAATAATAATTTTTACGTAAAGAAAGGCGCAGTAAATGAGAGTTTTTTCTCAATTAAATTTCCTAATGATTTATATAGAGGTAAATCTTATTGTTTTACCATGCGCTTCTATTTGATTGTTCCTAAAGGATGTAATTGGGATCGAAATGCGAGCCTTATGTCAAGAACGGGTCATGGTAGGGTGACTGCGGATACTATGGATGTTGATATTTATTACGAATATGATCAAGGTAGGAAAAGTGATTCGGTGATATCCAAATTAGTACCGATGGGTTCTGATGTGGCTAGGTACAAATTTTATAGAGATATAGAACAAACAATAGCAGATCATGCACGAGATGCTGATAGATATGATATCTTCAGATTTGAAATGGTCTATTATGGTTATATGCCAACCTATACCAATGCTGATTATGATTTTCAACCTTTTTTCGAACAGTTCCCTCAATGTCCAGGCACAATGTTGGCTGTAGACTATATTAGTGCAGAAGCAGCTACTGTTTGTGTGGATCCCCGTTCTGCGTGTGTAGGTGATTCAATCACCGTTAATACTTCAGGCTTTCCTCGTAATGCTAATTATAAATGGACGAAATATTCAGATGGTACATATAAAACGCCAGTTGCTTGGTCTGCAGGTGAAGTGTCTTTTGAAAAAGATAAATTTGGACAAGATCAAAAGGCTACCATTGCAATGAAGTCAGAAGGTGATTTCTATTATAGAGTTTCTGATGGAACGAATTCTAAAAATTTTAAATTGACCGGTGAAGATTGTGGTGCCGTAGCTTGTCCTACTGTAACAGGTGCTGATAAGGTTTGTTTGCCAACGACTGGTGCAACTGAACAATATACTCTTCCTGATTCGGATGTTTTGAAGTGGGAGGTTGCTAATGGAGGTGTAAACTACCAATGGTCTTTGTTAGATCCTTCTGGTGCAGATAAATCCATTTATGTGTCACCTGCTGCAGGAGGCCTTTCAGCAACAGCCAAATTTCCTGGAAATGCAATGACTAGTGATGCTACAAATAAACCCTATAAAATGATTGTTGTAGCAAGGAGGGCTCTTTCTAATGAAAAGATATGTAGTGATTCTTTGTTAATTATGGTGAATAAAACTCCAGATTTAACAGGTGCTTCGTTAGACTTAAATGATAATTCAACAAAACTTTGTGCTTCAACACTTAATGGAATGAAGGTTTCTATCAATCCTGCTCAATTATATGAGAATATCAAAGGTTATACAATTCAATGGACTGGTGCTGAGTCTGACGTTAATCTTAGAGAGGCAGATTTGATTGTTAATCAAGCTAGAGCTTGTGCTGGTGCCGATACGGAATATTCTGTCGGTATAAAGGTGATTAATCCAAAGAATACTTCTTGTTTTTCTACACTGGAAAAAACATTCCCTGTAATTGCTCCAGAAGAACCAACTATTAAGTGTCTTGTGTTGGATCCATCCCAGACAAATTTAGAACTGGGCCCTAAACAGAGCACCTTGGATTATACTGTTCCTGATTTCGGTGCTGTAACCGTAGCTTGTGGAACACCAACTAAAACGATTGTATCGAAAAACGCAGATGGTACATCATCAAATGTAGTACCAGGAGATGTTGTGAAGTTACCTGCTGGTACTTCTTTGTTCATCTATACGGTGAAAGATGGTTGTGACAAGACTGCGTCATGTACAATTACAGTAGTTGTCAGTGATGCTAACCCTCCTTTGATCGATTGTGGTTTGATAGAAGATAGTGTTGCTTATCTTTCTAAGTTCTCTGGTTGTGCAGTTGTTTATCCAAGCATAAAAGCTCCTGTTTTGAATGATCTAAACGGAGTGGATGGAACAATCACAGGCCGCTACTTAGGCCGTAAACAAGGAGGAGATACACAAGATTCAACAAAATATAATAAGACAATCGGTCTGTTGGATGAATATCCAGTAGGTAATACCTATATTTTATGGGGATTCTCTGATAAATCAGGAAATACTTCTGTTTGTTCTCAGAAAGTGACTGTCATTGACGATTTGAAACCAACACTTTCTTGTCCTTCTGTTGGCCCATTAAACTTTGGTGCAGATAAGGATTTGTGTGAACTTTCTTGGGCACATTTAGAAGACAGTTTGGAAACTGCATTGGCAGGTAAATACCCATCTGCTGTTATTCCTTGTCCATTGCCAAGTCAGAATCCAACTCTTACTCCAACGGTGTTAATAGATAGAGGAACAGGATTTGCCAATAATTATAGCGCGTTATCTTCAGGTAGCTCTTACCGCATAGCATTTGTATTCTATAAGTCAGCTAATGGAGATACCATCTTAGCAACTACTGATACTTGTTTTGTAACAGTTAATATATCAGATAAACAAAGTCCTGCTCTTTCTTGTGAAAATTGGACGGAAGGCAAAAACAAAACGCTTACAGTAACGAGTGCTACTGCATGTTCTTATAAATATACTTTAGTTACACCTCCAGCTGCAATAATAAAAGATAATTGTTCTGCAACATCAGCTTTAACCTATGTATATAGTGTAGATGGTGCTGCTGAAATCACATTTGTTGCTGGTTCTACTGTCGATTTGCAGGTCGGAAAACATACCATTACTTGGAAAATAAAGGATGAGTTGGGTAATGTTTCTGAATCTTGTGATCAGACCATCATAGTAAATGATGACAAACCATTTACAGTAGATTGTCCGGATGAAGAATCCACTATATTGGAAGATTGCGGTGATTTGACTTGGAATGCAGTTAATACAAGAATAAAAGCAAAAGGATTGGTTGTAAATGCGACTTATATAAATTGTACAACTAATTTGGGTGTGGATGTGATGCCTTCTTTCTCATATAAAGAAAAGAGTGAGGCTGACGGAGCTTACAAAAATTTATTGTCAAATTCTCCATTCTATAACGGTAAGACCTATACTGTTCGGATGAAATATGTCAAAGAAGGTGACTATATAAATACGAAGGAGGCATTCTGTTATTTGGATGTATTGGTAGCCGATACAACAAAAATCGAATTCAAGTGTGACGATATTAAGCCTCTTGTCTTAGATGTTGTCAATTCTTGTGATACTCTTTATAAGCTTCCTATGCCTAAAGAGACAACCGTTTCTGATAATTGCTCTAGTTATGAAAACTATACTTTTTATTATAGTTTGAATGGTGGATCTTTTGTGAAATATGTTCCTAATACGAGTGCAGAAGCATTGCATGTAGGAAATCATGAGTTGGTTTGGAAAGTGGCAGATGCTTCAGGTAACGAAGCAAATAATACTTGTGCTCAAGAAATCACAGTAAAAGATAATAGAAAATTTGAAGCAACTTGTACTACTGCCGAATCTTATTCAGTAGAGAGTTGTACTAACATGGAGTGGGTCGATGTTAAGGCAGCCTTGCCTTCTGAAGCTATAGCAAAAGCATCTTATACAGATTGTAATAGTTCTGTTGTAGTAAATGTTGCTCCTACCATGTATTATAAGAGAACAACAGAGACTACTTATACGCCGTTGACTTTGACTTCTATTTTTGAGAATGGTGTTACTTATGATATCCAATGGCATTTTGTGAAATCAGGCCTTTACATGACTGGTCAAGATTTTGACTGCTACTCTCAAATTACGGTTAAAGATAAATCAGCTCCTGTTATCCATTGCTCGGAAATTGAGAAAGTGACTTTGACTGTTGATAATGGTTGTTCTTTAGATTATCAACCAAAAGCTCCGTTTGTTGCTTTTGTTGATGTTTGTGTCAAATCTGAAGAGTTGACTTACTTCTATAAATTAGAAGATGCGACAACGTTTACAGAGTTGACCGCAAGCTCTTCGTTGAACCTAACTGTAGGCTCTCATACTTTGACATGGAAAGCTTCAGATAAAGCAGGCAATGAATCTCAGACTTGTGATCAGATCATTGAAGTAAATGATAACCGTCGTATGGATTTATCTTGTCCAGAAAGCGATGGAACCTTTATTGTTGAAACTTGTGGAGACTTAGATGGCCAATCTGTTCAAGATAGCTTGAAGAAATTGAACAAATTTGCGACTGCCAAGTATACTGAGTGTAATACAAACAATGAAGTAAAGTTGACTCCAGTAGTAGAATACGCATTGAAAGGCTCTACTGCATGGAATCCAATGAATGCAAGTGCAACATTTAAGTATAATACAGAGTATACAGTTCGTTGGACATTCACAAAGTCAGGAGAACACATTGTTTCTCAAACAGAAAAATGTGAACTTGATATTTTATTAAAGGATACAACAGCTCCAGTGTTTGATTGTAAAAATCTAGCTGATTTGGCTGTTTTGATTAACATTAATAGAGAGCAACAATTAGAAAAGTATGCCTCTGCCAAAGGACAAACAACTCAAAATCCTAAAACAACATATACGTTGAAGGATCGTTTGAAGATTCCTTCTGCAAGTGATGTGTATGATAATTGCTCAAGCTCTCAGGTCAAGGTTACTGTAGAGGTTACTGGTCCTATTAATGAAGCAGGACAGATTTCCACAACTTCTATTGCTGACTTGGATGCTTTGGAGAAACATAAATTCTATATCGGTGAGCATACAATTCATTTCAAGTTTACAGATAATACAGGCAATGAATCTGTTTGTGAACAGAAAATCACCGTTTTGGAGAAGTTTAAACCAATTCCAAATTGTTCTTCTTTTGATGATTTGGTAACAACATTGAATGCCGATGCTAATTGTAGTGCAAAATTGGAAATGACAACGAGTGATGTTCCAACTGCAAATATGAGTTATTGGTATGAGGTGAAGTATAAGAACTATGAGAATTACAGTGCACCAATTGTTTTGGTAAATGATTCTGCTGAATTCGCACAACTTCCATCTCGTAATTCGTTGACAGTCCCTAAGTCAGTGACTGGATATCCATACAAATTGGTAAAGGTTTTGAATGTTGATGCTGATTTGAATATGACATCTAAATCAGAAGTGTCTATGTTAAATAATACTTACAATTCACAAGATACTATTAATGCTAAATATGTACAGCATAGATTTTATCCATCTACAGGTGGTGAGGAAATCAAGTTGTATCAACACTTTGATGATGATGCTCATCCAACTAGAATAAAGAGAACTAACTTTGCGTCATTGCCAGAAGATTTGCTTGTATTCCCTAAGGGAACTCATAAGTTGGTATGGCATTTTGTAAATAATATAGGTGAGGAGGATAGTTGTGAGACTAAGATTGAGGTGTTGGATAAAACTAATCCAACTATCACTTGTCCTGTTGATGAAGAATTGAGCACTTCTGCTGAGTCACAGAATTGTAATGTGAGCTATACGTTAGATGCAGCGAATGTATCTGTTTCAGATAACTGTCCTGCAGAGTTCAAATATCAATATAAGATAGATGAAGAAGCTGCTGTTGCTTATTCTGGTGCAATAGATGTAACATTGTCTGTTGGTTCTCATATCATA
The DNA here is from genome assembly GCA_023227695.1 of Paludibacteraceae bacterium. Taxonomy (GTDB): domain Bacteria; phylum Bacteroidota; class Bacteroidia; order Bacteroidales; family Paludibacteraceae; genus RGIG10190. The sequence continues at coordinate 7,420 of JALNVE010000010.1, read as the reverse complement.
ACATGGATTGTATTTGATGAAGCTGGAAATTCAGCTGAATGTTCTTACAATGTTACTGTAAAGGACGAGACGAAACCTGAATTTGATTGTCCAGCTGCTGAAGTGTTGACTACAGAACCAAATTCTAAAGTTTGTGAGGTTCCATTTAATAAGTCTGCTGCTTCTTTGAATGCGCAAGATAATTGTTCTACAGAATTAGTTTATTCTTATAAGATCGATGATAAGGACGAAGTGATCTTTACAGATCAGTTGAACGTGAACTTGCCAGTAGGAGAACATATCCTTACTTGGTTGGTGAAAGATGAGGCTGGAAATGTCTCTTCATGTACTCAGAAGGTAACTGTCAAAGATGTTACACTTCCTGTATTTGATTGTGATAACATTAATCCATTCACGGTTCGCGATACGTTGGAGGGTTCTGATTGTGAGGCTCCATTCTCAAGCATTCAATTTAATGAATATATAGCTGAAGATAACTGTTCTTCAATCAAGGGTATACTTTCTAGAACTCAAGATTTGTCTGGTGAGATTGCTGCTGATGAGAAATTTAAGGCAGGAGTTCTATACGATTTGTATTGGTTATTCCAAGATACATCTGGCAACAAGGTTACTTGTGATCAGAAAGTAGAACTTTTCAGTCAGAACAAACCTAGCTTCAATTGCGACTCTTTGAAGGAGGCTGTAATTACAGAAGTTCTTCAATCAAGATGTGAGATTCCTGCTGCTGAGTTGAATGTAAATACTCCGCATGCAGTGGATGTTTGTACTGGTGCTGTTATTCAGGGTGTAGGTCGTAGAACTAGTGGCCGTGCAATGGCTGATATTTATCCTGTTGGCCGTGATACAATTGTTTGGGTGTTTGATAGCCCATACAGTTCGGAAATTGATTCTTGCGAACAATATGTGTTCATACAGTCTGACAAGGATTTGAAGTTTGATTGTGATTCATTGAACAAGGCTGTGATTGATACAGTATTACATGCAATATGTGATATAGAAGCAGCTGATTTGAAAGTAAATAGACCATTTGCATTGGATGCTTGCACAAATGACAGCATTTGGGGTGTTGGAGTTCGTACGAGTGGTAAGGCAATGACCGATGCTTGTCCAGTAGGACGAGATACGATTAACTGGACATTTATCAGCGAATTCAGTACGGATACTGTTGTTTGTCAGCAGTTTGTTTTTATCCAATCAGATAATGCACCCATCTTCAATTGTGATTCATTGAACAATGCTGTAATCGATACAACTCTTCATGGAGTATGTGAAATTTCAGCAGTCGATTTGAATGTGAATACACCATTTGCATTGGATGCATGTACGAACGATACTATTTGGGGTGTAGGAATACGTACAAGTGGTAAGGCAATGACAGAAGCTTATCCGGTAGGTCGCGATACGATTGTATGGATATTCGATAGTGAGTATAGTACAAATACGGATACTTGTAAACAGTTCGTCTATATTAAGTCAGATAAAGATCTAATCTTTGATTGCGACTCTTTGAACAATGCACCGGTTGATACCGTTCTGCATGATGTGTGTGAAATTTCATCCGCAGATTTGGCTATTAATACTCCGTTTGCAATTGACGCATGTACAAGCGATACTATCTGGGGTGTTGGTCAACGTTCATCCGGAAAAGATATGACTGATGTTTATCCTGTAGGTCGTGATACCATTACTTGGACATTCATCAGCGAGTATACTACAGATACAGTTACCTGTGAACAATTCGTCTATGTTAAGTCAGACAAAGATTTGATCTTTGATTGTGATTCTTTGAATAATGCACCAATCCACACTGTTTTAAATGGTGTATGTGAAATCTCAGCGGCAGATTTGAAAGTTAACACTCCATTTGCATTAGATGCTTGTACAAAAGATACCATTTGGGGTGTTGGAGTTCGTACGAGTGGTAAGTTGTTGACAGATGCTTATCCAGTAGGACGAGATACAATTAACTGGACATTTATTAGCGAATTCAGTACAGATACTGTTGTTTGTCAGCAGTTTGTTTATATACAATCTGATATTGAGCCAATCTTTGATTGCGATTCATTGAACAAAGCTGTAATCGATACTACTCTTGATGGAGTATGTGAAATTTCAGCAACTGATTTGAATGTGAATAGACCATTTGCATTGGATGCATGTACGAATGATACTATTTGGGGTGTTGGAACTCGTACAAGTGGTAGAGCAATGACAGAAAAATATATCGTTGGTCGTGATACTATCAATTGGACATTTATAAGTGAGTTTAGTACAGATACTGTTGTTTGTCAGCAGTTTGTTTACATAAAGTCTAGTAGTGACTTGATCTTCGATTGTTATTCATTGAACGAAGAGGTGATTGATACCGTTCTTCATGATGTGTGTGAAATTTCTGCTGCTGATTTGAACATAGATACTCCTTATGCTTTGGATGCATGTACAAAAGATACCATTTGGGGTATAGGCACTCGTACAAGTGGTAGAGCAATGACAGAAAAATATATCGTAGGTCGTGATACCATCACTTGGACATTTATAAGTGCATACAGTACAGATACTGTTATTTGTCAACAGTTTGTCTATATTAAGTCAGATAAAGATCTAATCTTTGATTGTGACTCTTTGAACAATGCACCGGTTGATACTGTTCTTCATGATGTGTGTGAAATTTCATCCGCAGATTTGGCTATCAATACTCCATTTGCAATTGACCCATGTACGATCGATACTATCTGGGGTGTTGGTCAGCGTTCATCAGGAAAAGATATGACTGATGTTTATCCTGTAGGTCGTGATACCATCACATGGACATTCATTAGCGAGTATACTACAGATACGGTTACATGCGAACAATTCGTCTATGTTAAGTCGGACAAAGATTTGATCTTTGATTGTGACTCATTAAATAATGCACCAATCGACACTGTTTTAAATGGTGTATGTGAAATATCTGCGGCAGATTTGAAGGTTAATACGCCATTTGCATTGGATGCTTGTACAAAAGATACCATTTGGGGTGTCGGTGCTCGTACGAGCGGTAAGGCAATGACAGATCCTTATCCAGTAGGACGAGATACGATTAACTGGACATTTATCAGCGATTTCAGTACGGATACGGTTATTTGTCAGCAGTTTGTTTATATCCAATCTGATAATGAGCCAATCTTTGATTGCGATTCATTGAACAATGCTGTAATCGATACGACTCTTCATGGAGTATGTGAAATTTCAGCAACCGATTTGAATGTGAATACACCATTTGCATTGGATGCATGTACAAACGATACCATTTTTGGTGTAGGAACTCGTACAAGTGGAAAAACAATGACAGAGGTTTATCCGGTAGGTCGCGATACGATTGTATGGGTATTCGATAGTGAGTATAGTACAAATACTGATACTTGCAGACAATTTGTCTATATTAAATCTGATATTGCACCTGTATTCAATTGCGATTCATTAAACAATGCAGTAATTGATACAGTTCTTCATGATGCATGTGTGATTTCAGCAGCAGACTTGAACGTAAATACACCATTCGCATTGGATGCTTGTACAAAAGATACGGTTTGGGGTGTAGGAACTCGTACAAGTGGTAAGTTGTTGACTGATGATTATCCAGTAGGAGGAGATACCATTGTTTGGGTGTTTAATAGCGAGTTCAGTACAACAATTGATAGCTGCGAACAATTCGTATATATCAAGTCTGATAAAGAGCTTAAGTTCAATTGCGATACTTTGAAACCTATCGTTCTTAACCCTACGGGTTGTGATACTATAATGCCTCTTGGCTCTATTTCTGTTCCTTATGCTTTGGATGCTTGTACAAATGATACCATCTGGGGTGTTGGAAAACGTTTGGATAAAGAGTCTTTGGATTTGTACACTGAACCTTATTCAGTAGGTCAGACATACATTGAATGGACATTCACAAGCCAATACAGTACTATCGTAGATACTTGTAGACAATTGGTTGATGTTCGTACTTTGGATTCTTTGATCTTCGCTTGTTCAGATATCAATCCTGATACCATTAAGGTGGAGGTAAAGACGGGTGAATGTGCTGTTTCCATTGATGATGTTCCGATGGGAAGTTATCAGGCACAAAATCCTTGTACAAATGAAATGGTCGATGGAATCGCAATGGTTGGAGATAAGAGGTTCTCTGAATTGGATTCATTGGCAGTTGGTGTTACATTGGTTACATGGGTATTCACGGATATGTCTTCTACTTTGAAAGATTCTGTTGTTAAGTGTGAACAATACATTCAAATAGGTGATGTGAATAAGATGCCGGTCGACTGTCGTACATTCGAAGACCAATCAATTACAAGAACATTGGATGAAGGTAATTGTACTTTAGATTATGTTGAGTTGGATATTCACCATGATGAAGTTCGCGACTTGTGTACTAATAAGATCATTGAACCATATATTTCTAGATATAATGTGATCATTGCTGATTCTGTAAATTATGCAGATCCATATAAGGTTGGTCAAGATACTTTGTATTGGAAATATGTATTCAGAGGTCAAGAGGTAGTTTGTAAGCAAGTTGTTACAATTAATGATAATTACACTCCAAACTTCGATTGTTCAACTTTGAATCCTTTGATTGTTGATGCAGAAAAGGGAAGTTGCTCAGTTGAGGCTGCTAAGATTGGCTTGGAAGAGCATTTCGCAACAGATTCTTGTAACATAGATTTGAAGATTCAAGGAACAGGAACTCGTTCAGATAGCTTGTCTCTTGCTGCTGATTATCCTGTCGGTAGAACAATCATTACATGGACATTCACAAATATGTACAGTGATTCTACGGTATCAAAGATTTGTGAACAGATTGTTGATGTGATTGGAGATAATAAAACTCAAATAGCTTGTGATTCTTTGTTGCCAATCAAGGGTAATGCATTTGCAGGTGATTGCACAATAGATCCTCAACGTTTAGGTATCGAAATTCCAGTAGCTGTTGATTCTTGTATTGCAGATCTGTTTATTCCAGGTATAGGAATTCGTTCAGATAGTACTGCTGAATCTCCTAAATCATTGTTGAATGATGTTTATCCAATAGGAGAGACTTCTATTACATGGACATTCGTTTCTCCATATAGCCATGAAATAGCAACTTGTGTTCAATATGTTCAGGTTAAGGATAGCATTGAACCAACATTTGATTGTACAACTTTGGATACAATCCGCTTGGCATCTGAGCCAGCTGAGTGCTTTGCATTGCTTGATAGCGTTAAGGCTCGCTTGACACAGCCAGTAGCTGTTGATTCTTGTACGAACAAAGAGATTGAGGGTGTTGTTTCTGCTTGGGATGGTTCTGAATTGCCAGAGAAATATGCCGTAGGTGATACCGTTTCTTTGAAGTGGACATTCATCGATTCAACTATCAATAATTTGGCAAAGGTTTGTGAACAGGTTGTTCTTGTAACCGGAGATCAAAAACCAAAGGTTAATTGCGATTCTTTGTGGAGCCATCCAATTGAGAAGACTATTCATGATACTTGTGAAGTGAATCTTGAGATGGCTGATATTCCAGTTCCATTTGCTTTGGATGCTTGTACAAATGATACCATTAAGGGTGAAGGTCAACGTTTAGACGGTTCTGCATTGACAGGCGTTTATCCTGTCGGTAAGACTACTATCCGTTGGACATTCGTTAGCCCATTCAGTTCTGATTCTGCAGTTTGTGAGCAATATATACATATTAAAACAGATTTGCAGATTGATGTAAATTGTGATACCATCTCTTCTGACACTGTTAAAGTGACCGTAGAAGAGGGCAAGTGCTTCGTTAATACGGATCTTATTCCTTTGAAAACGCCTCTTGCATTTAATGTTTGCACTGGCGATACTTTGAGGGGCGTGGCTACTGTGCCTGATATGGATAACATACCATATGAACAATTAGATTCTCTTCATACAGGATTAATACATATTGTTTGGACATTTAAGGATACAACTTCAACTTTGGTTGATTCAGTTGCAACTTGTGATCAATACATCAAGGTGGGTGATTCTAATGAACTTCCGGTTAAATGTGATTCTATTAAGCCTATCACAATATCCTTGAAAGACAATTGTGTGATTCCATACGAGGAGTTGAATATTTCAGTTCCTGATGTGATTGATTTGTGTACAAATGAGTTGATTATTCCGGACACAATTCGCTACTCGGTTGTTGACAGCCTGAATGTTCCAATCCATGCTCCATATACTGTAGGTCAGGATACATTGTTTTGGTCTTATAAGTTTGGTGCTCAGGTATTCGTTTGTAAACAAGTTATTACATTGTTGAGTACAGGGGCTCCGCAATTCGACTGCGATCAGTTGGATTCAATTGCAGTTACCGCTAAGAGCGGTTCTTGTACAGTTCCTGCTGTTGAGTTGAATTTGCCAAATCCTATTGCAACTGATACATGTAATGAGAAAATCAAGATTCCTGGTACTCCAGTTCGTTCAGATAGCTTGGATTTGTTGGCTGAATATCCTGTGGGTAGAACCTTGATCACTTGGACATTTACAAGTATGTATAGTGACTCTGCCGTATCTAAAGTCTGCAAGCAGATTGTAGAGGTTATGGGTGACAATGATTTAATTTTCGATTGTGATTCTTTACAGAACAATCCTATAGAGAAAACATTGCATGATACTTGTGAGGTTCAGTTGACTTCTGTAGATATTATCACTCCATTTGCTATTGATTCTTGTACTTTGGATACAATCTATGGACAAGGTCGTAGATTAGATGAAGGTGAACTTTACGGAACTTATCAGACGGGTAAGACTTATATTGAATGGGTGTTTAATAGTGAATGGAACACGAAGGCTGATACTTGTGTACAGTTAGTACATCTGTTGTCAGATAAAGAGTTGATCTTCAATTGTGATTCATTGCAGAAGGATACTATGCATATTAGTGTTGCTGATGGGGTTTGTGATACTGTTTTATCAGTAGTTACTCCATACGCAGTCAATCCTTGTACTGGTGATTCAATTGAGGGTGTTCCTTCCCGTTCTGATAATATGCCTTTGGATTCTGCTTATTCAATCGGATTGACAGTGATTACATGGACGTTTACCGATAAGTCAGAGACTTTGGTTGATTCTGTTCGTGTTTGTGAACAATACATCCAAGTTGGTGATAATAACCAGTTGCCGGTTGATTGTAACGATATCAAGGATACGACAATTATTTTGGATGATGTGTGTGAGATTGCTCCAGGTACGTTGAATCTTATGGCTCCAATGATGGTTGACTGGTGTAGTAAACAGTTGATTTCTCCTGATACAGCTAGAACTTCTGGTCGTGCAATGACTGATGTTTATCCATTAGGACAAGATACTGTGATATGGACATATAAAGTAAGAAATCAACGTTATGTATGTGACCAGGTTGTTACTGTGATGTCAG
>JALNVE010000009.1 GCA_023227695.1 Paludibacteraceae bacterium | reverse complement strand
TTGACCTATAGAGAAGTTACATTGCTCGATTTTGGCTCTGAATGTTTTGAATCTCTCAAACCACCAGCATTTATCGCAGATTAGAGCATGTTGCACCACGCAAATTGACCCATAGGTCAAATTTTCATCACTCTTATATATATTTTCCTTTTTTATTTTTTTAACTCCAAACATGCGCATTTTAGACTATTATTTTTACCAAATATATTTTTGGAAAATAGTATTTCTATCTCTTCGCCAAACGGGAGACACTTGTTTTTGAGATTGATCCTGAAATTAACCTACACACACAAATTTGCACTTGATCCATTTTTATCAGAAGGCAACAATCCCTACATTTCACAAAAAAGGCCCTAAACTTGCGTTCAGGGCCTTTAAAATATATTCTGAAGAATTACTTTTTGTTCTCGCAGATTTGAGCGTCAATAACGGCAATCATTGTCATGTTGACGATATCGCGAACTGAGCTTTCTATATCCAATACATGAACTGGCTTCTTCAATCCCATTTGAACAGGACCAACGTTCTCTGACATTCCGATCTCAAGCATCATCTTGTAAGCGATGTTTCCTGAGTTCAAGTTAGGGAAGATCAAAGTATTCACATCCTTACCGTCGATCTTGCTGAATGGGAACTTCTCGTGACGAAGGTTTTTGTTCAATGCGAAGTTGATCTGCATTTCACCATCAACAAGCATATCAGGACAATCCTTATGAAGAGTCTCAACTGCCTCGTGAACTGTACATGGGCTGCCTGTTGTATCAGCGCCAAAGTTAGAGTAAGAAACCATAGCCATAACTGGAGTATCAGTGAAGAGCTTAACCGACTGGTTGGTCAGTTTAGCGATCTCAACCAAAGCCTCAGCAGACGGACGGTTGTTTACTAATGTATCAGCAAAGAAGTAAGTTCCTTTTCTTGTGTTTACGATATTCATGGCTGCGATACGGTTAACACCTTCGCGAGTTCCGATGATATCTAATGCTGGCTTGATAGCGTCAGTATATTTAGTGTAAACCCCAGTAATCATTGCATCAGCATCACCAGTCTCAACCATCATTGTACCGAAGTAGCTGCGGTCGTACATCTTCTCGTTAGACTCTGAGTAAGAGTAACCCTTACGACACAATTTCTCGGAAATGTACTTAGCATAACGGTTGCGACGAGCCTCTTCACGATCGTGACGAAGGTTAACGATTTCGATACCTGAGATATCAATATTGTTATCAGCAGCAATCTTAGTGATACGCTCTTCGTTTCCTAACAAAACAGGAATACAGATACCCTCTCTCTTAGTGATAGAAGCAGCTGTCAACATGTTAACGTTGTTGCCCTCTGTGAAGACAACACGTTTAGGATTTGACTTAGCCTTTTCTGTCAAGCTATTGATGAGTTTGTTATCCTTACCCATTCTCTTACGAAGCTGCTCACAGTAAGCGTTCCAGTCTGTGATAGGACGACGAGCAACGCCAGACTCCATAGCTGCCTTAGCAACTGCAGGAGCAACAGTCTCCAACAAACGTGGATCGAAAGCTGTAGGGATAATATATTCGCGACCAAAAGTCATTCTCTTTCCGTTGTAAGCCAAACGAACTGCTTCAGGAACTGGTTGCTTAGCCAAATCAGCCAAAGCAAGAACAGCAGCCAATTTCATCTCCTCATTAATAGCAGAAGATCTTGTATCCAAAGCACCGCGGAAGATATAAGGGAATCCTAACACGTTGTTGATCTGGTTAGGATAATCTGAACGTCCGGTTGCAAAGATGATATCAGGACGAGATGCCATAGCATCATCGTATGAAATCTCAGGATTTGGATTAGCCAATGCAAATACGACTGGGTTTTTTGCCATTGTTTGAACCATCTCCTTTGTAAGAACACCACCAACTGAAAGACCTAAGAATACATCCGCATCCTTAACAGCCTCAGCCAAAGTGTTGATATTTCTTGAAGTAGCGAACGGTTTCTTTCTGTCGTTCAAGTCTGTACGTCTTGTACTGACAACTCCCTTAGAGTCGCACATTACAATGTTCTCGATTCTTGCACCCAAAGCCATGTACAAACGAGTACAAGAGTTTGCAGCAGCACCTGCTCCGTTTACTACGATTTTAGCGTCTTCAACTTTCTTGCCTACAAGTTCCAAAGCGTTCTTCAAACCTGCAGCTGTGATGATAGCTGTTCCATGTTGGTCGTCGTGCATCAAAGGAATATCCAACTCCTTCTTCAAACGATCCTCGATTTCGAAACATTGAGGAGCTTTGATATCCTCCAAGTTAATACCACCAAATGTAGGGGCAATAGCCTTAACTGTCTGGCAGAACTTGTCAATATCCTTTTCATCAACCTCGATATCAAACACATCGATATCAGCGAAAATCTTAAAAAGCAATCCTTTTCCTTCCATTACTGGCTTTCCAGATAATGCACCGATATCACCTAATCCAAGAACAGCAGTTCCATTGGAGATTACAGCCACCAAATTTCCCTTCGCAGTGTAATCGTATGCCAATTGTTGGTCTTTTTCAATAGCAAGACATGGTTCAGCCACACCTGGTGAATATGCCAAGGCCAAGTCCATCTGAGTTGCCGTTGGTTTGGTTGGTACAACCTGAATTTTTCCAGGTCTACCTTCAGCGTGATACCTTAACGCTTCGGATTTCTTTTCTTCGCTCATTTTTTTTGTTTTCTTAAAATTATTTAAATTCCTAATTCGTCATTTCTTGTGTAGGTCCGAAAACAGAACCCTATAGAACATTTTTTGTTTTTTATAAACAACCTCAAGCCGTCTGTTATTGCGAGTTAAAAAATACTGCTGAAAAGCATAATGATTTCATTACTCAAGTCGTTTTGAGATTTTGGAAAACAAAATTAATACTTTTTTTGTCAATCTTCTTTTCATTTCGTAATGTTTTTTTATCATAATGAGAAAAATTCGTTCTTCTTCTATTTCAGAACTTTACTTTTTCACCTTTTTCCCGATGTGATTTTAAAATTGACCCATAAAAATTATCTTTGCATATCTGTCATTTCCCAATTTCGAAACCTAGGTTTTGAAGTTCAAGAATGACCCTATTCTAATACAGAAAGTTATGCAACCTTTAGCAGAAAGGATGCGTCCACAGACGCTCGACGATTATATAGGACAGAAACATCTGGTGGGCGAACATTCCATACTCAGACGAATGCTCGACTCCGGACATATCTCCTCCTTCATTCTTTGGGGACCTCCAGGAGTAGGAAAAACCACGCTTGCCAACATCATTGCCAAGAAGTTGGAACGTTCGTTTTACACCCTCAGCGCCATAAGTGCTGGCGTGAAGGAGGTACGGGATGTGATAGAAAAGGCCAAAAGCACACGTTTTTTCAACACACCGCCCCCTATCCTATTCATCGACGAGATCCATCGATTCACGAAAGCTCAGCAGGACTCTTTGTTGGGAGCCGTGGAGCAAGGTGTGGTAACGCTAATCGGTGCCACCACGGAGAATCCATCGTTCGAAGTCATCACTCCGCTTTTATCCAGGTGTCAGGTGTATGTGCTGAAATCATTGAGTAAAGATGATTTGCTCGAATTGGCCAATCATGTCATCAAAAACGACTTTGAACTGAAGAAACGCGAGATTTTCTTGGACGAAACAGAGGCTCTGCTCCGTTTTTCAGGAGGTGACGCTAGAAAACTGCTCAACATCCTCGAGTTGGTCATCAATGCAGAAGAAGAGGGCAAACCCGTTCACTTCACCAACGACAAAGTGGTGGAGCGCCTACAACAAAATCCAAACGCATACGATAAGAACGGCGAGATGCATTACGACATCATCTCGGCCTTCATCAAATCCATACGGGGCAGTGACCCTGATGCCGCCATCTACTGGTTGGCAAGGATGGTTGCCGGAGGTGAGGATCCGAAGTTCATCGCCAGAAGATTGCTCATCTCGGCCGCTGAAGATATCGGACTAGCTAACCCGAATGCGCTTCTTCTTGCCAATGCATGTTTCGACGCATTACAAAAAATAGGTTGGCCTGAAGGTAGAATCATATTGGCCGAGACCACTATCTATTTAGCCACAAGTGCGAAGAGCAACTCTGCCTACATGGCCATCGGAAAGGCATTAGATTTAGTACAGAAGACGGGCGATCTATCCGTACCGCTACATTTGAGAAACGCTCCAACAAAGCTCATGAAAGAGCTCGACTACGGCAAAGAGTACAAGTATGCGCACGATTATGATGGTCATTTCGTAAAGCAAGACTACATGCCGAAAGAGATTCAAGGCAAACGTCTATGGGAGGCTCAGCCTAATGCTGCAGAGGCCAAATTGGATGAAAGTATGAAGAGGCTTTGGGGAGAAAAAAAATAGAAAACAAAAAAGGGTACGAGAATCATCTCGCACCCTTTTTTTATTACCTAAAAACCTTATAATCATTCATCTTAATCTAGAATCTTCAAGACCTCATACCAGATTTCTCCGTTATAAACAACGGCCTTGTATTGAACACCATCAACGATGTAATAAGTATTACCATCAATCTCCAGCTTCTCATATCCTTCAGGGATACTCTCAACAATTGCTCCTACAGGAGGCATTACTACCTCATACTCATTGGTTGGAGTCATTGTATAGAATACACCATAATAATAGTAATATCTAACATTGTGTAACCAAACCACACGTGGAGTAGGAATCGTTGCCACTCTGATACCTATAGGAGGACGAGAAACTATGTAATGGTCATTGGCATGACGATAAAACACTCCGTGTTTGTAATAGAAATCATCATTGTGATGTTTTATGAACTGAGCTTTTTTAACTGCTTTATGTTTTGAAACAGTAGCTCCTCTTGCTGGTAACTTCCTGTAATTTTCGCTTGGAGAAACTCTATCTGCCTTTAAATTTTTATTATTGGTACCTGTCTGCACTTGACCTCTTGTCTCTAATGTTGCAGCAGATGTACGTGTTGTGGTGGTAGTTGCTCTACCACTTCTTACAGCAGATTCATTCGTTGTACGACTTCTATTCGATGTCCTTGTTTCAGAAGAAGAACGAGAATTACTTGAACTACCTCTGCTATTACTTTCAGAAGTTCTTGCGCCGCCAGATCTTGAACTTGAAGTACGCTGAGCCTGAACCTCTAAAGTAGAGAACAATAATGCTGCTCCGAACATTACCATCCATAATATTTTGTTAATCGTTGTTTTCATAATCGTAAAATTTATAGAAATGAAATTCAAACTGTTTCTCATTTCTTTCGTTTGACTTTATACAAATTAATAAACAAAAAACGAATTACGCAACAAAGCATTGCCATATGTAACTTTTTTGTCTACCAATGTTCAAAAGAAATAGACAAATTCACCATACATAGTCTATGGAAACCTAAATTTCACCCCCCAAAATGGTCTATATCTCTCTTTTAAGAAAAAAAACGACCGATTGATTAGTCAAACATCAAAAACAAATTTCTACAAATCAAACTGATTTCCAAACCACAAATCATACGATTATAGAGAACCTTCTGTCCGCGCTGAAAAAATGACTCGAGAGGCATTTCGTTTCAAAAAAAATCCAATAAACACAAACACAAATTCACTTGATTCTCTTTTCTGAAAAAAGCAAATAAGGGATGCTCGCAAGAGCACCCTTACCTGTAGCTTATCACAGTATTAATCCTATTAATAATCGATCAAAATCAGTTGTAAGCACTTTCTCCATGTTCGTAGATATCCAATCCCTCTTCCTCAATTCTAGCAGGAACTCTCAATCCATGAACCTTGTTCAGAACTGTGAAAATAACGAAACCAGAACCAGCAGCCCATGCTCCTACTGTTACTGCGCCAAGCAATTGAATACCTAACATATGGAAACCACCACCGTAAAGAAGTCCGCCATCAACTGCGAATACACCTGTCAACAAAGTTCCAAGAAAACCGCAGACACCATGTACGGAAGATGCACCAACTGGGTCATCTATCTTCAAAACTTTATCAATAAATTCAACTGAGAAGATCATCACCGTACCACAGATAAGACCGATCATGGCTGCACCAACTGGGCTTACTGCATCACAACCTGCAGTTACACCAACAAAGCCTGCAAGGATTCCGTTCAATGTCAAAGACAAAGATGGTTTTCCGTATTTTAACCAAGACACTGTAATTGCAGCAATACCACCCAAACAAGCGGCAATATTTGTTGTCAAAAACACATGAGAGATAGCAATTGCATTCTCAGAACCTTCGGCTGCCAATTGAGAACCAGGGTTGAAACCGAACCATCCTAACCAAAGGATGAATACACCCAAAGCAGCAATTGTCAAGTTATGTCCTGGAATAGCTCTTGACTTACCGTCTTTTCCATATTTCCCTACACGTGGGCCGAGGATGGCAGCACCAATCAAGGCTATCCAACCACCAACGGAGTGAACAATAGTAGAACCAGCGAAATCATGGAATCCAAGTTGGCTTAGCCAACCACCACCCCAAGTCCAGTGACCCGAAATTGGATATACGATTGCGGTAATGATAATCGAGTAAGTGATATACATAGAGAACTTGGTTCTTTCAGCCATTGCACCAGAAACAATCGTAGCAGCAGTAGCACAGAAAACCGTTTGGAAAATCAAAAACGCCTCTGTTGGAATATTAGATGATGCGTAAAAATCTGTAGAGAAAAGATTCGGCATTCCCATGAAATCACCAGCACCAAACATGATACCGAAGCCTACGAACCAGAAGAGCACTGTTCCTATAAGAAAATCCACAAAGTTCTTCATCAAAATGTTAGCCGTATTTTTGGTTCTTGTAAAACCTGCCTCAACCAAGGCAAATCCTGGTTGCATCCAAAAAACCAGCATTGCTGCAAGCAACACCCAAACTGTATCCAAAGAGGAGATGGAGCTAGTCTCAGTAGCTGACTTTGCAGCTACACTATCTTGAGCGAACGCTGAACCTGCAAACAGCAGACCAGTAAACCCCAACCATAATCTTTTTCCCATTATATATCTAATAATTCTGTCCATAATTTTATATTTTTAATTCGTAAAAAGTTCTGATCACTTAATATCCACACTCTAGTTCTCCTGCTCAGCATTGTAAAGAGAAGCATCACCACGATCGCCGGTACGGATTCGGATAGCATCCTCTATTGGGATGACAAATATTCTACCATCGCCGATTTCACCTGTATAAGCAGCCTTCTTAACGGCATCAATGGTCTTTTCTACGTTCTTGTCTCGAACTACGATTGATATCAAGATTCTTTCTATGTAACTGGTATCATAAACAACACCACGATAAATTCTACCCTGACGAGCCTTACCTACGCCTCTTACATCATAATAAGAGAACCACTCGATATCGGCTTCGAGCAACGCATCTTTCACGTCCTCGAATTTTGTCTTTCTGATAATTGCTTCAATTTTTTTCATCTCCGTATAATTTAAATCATTTACTATTTTTCACTATCCTAGACTCTATAGGATAAATTATAAACTCAAGCCAAAAATCATATAGATGCTCTCCGTATATGGGTTCAACACAACTTGTGAGAATACTGGCAAAGAAAACTCGTCGGTCACCTTTATAACTTTAGATCCCTTTATCGAAATATTGACCACGTTCAAGTTGTCAGAATACATACCTTTTGCAGGAGTCAAACCAAGCGCGAAGGCTAATTCAACATCTCCGGCTGTTACAGGATAACCTAGTTCGATGTAGGTTGAATAACGTTCCTCGTCCTCCTCATCCAAATCGTTCAAGAAGTTTGTGTTGACAGCTATGGATAATGGGAATTTCTCAGTTACAGAAGCGAAATCGAAACCAACCGTTGCTTCCATTATATGAGCCTTACTTTCGAAATATTTGGGAGCGACAGTATCAACATAAGGACCGAAGTAATCGGTAACGCAAGCAGAGAAACCTCCGATTTCGTAACCCAATGTGAAATCTGCCTCATTGATCATATTTTTGAAATCAGATGAGCCCCAAGCACCCAAAGAAAAACCTGCGTATGAGATTCCTACAGCGGGTTGAAAACTTGCACCTGTTACACGAGATCCACGCCAAACATATGAGCTAACCAAATCTGCACCTGCAGAAAACTCAACTTTTGCACCTGTTGTATCCGCCTCTCCTGCGAACATTGCTGTCGGCAACAACATCATCATTGCCATCGCTAATACTTTAATTCTTTTCATAACCTAAAATTTTTAGATTTTACAATTCAATATTTATATCAAAAAGAAATAATAAACATAAATATCAAATCATTTTTGTTTGATTTTTTTATTATTTACTATCTTTTTGATACAACAAAGATAGATTTACAAGACAAAAACACAAAGTGAATTTTTCATTATATAGAACCAATACTTCTCAAACTTACATATTGATAGATTTCTAATTATTTTACCTCGAATCCAACACAAAAAAGCGTATTTTAAAATCAATCATAAACGCAGATATATACATATTTCAATTCACAAACAGATAATATAGATACAAAAACAGATAATTTTAAATTATTTTGACATTAAATACAAGTATACAAATGACATTTTGACACTTCATTAAAATCAAAAAAGGCCACCATTCCTCACAACGACATTTTCGACCAACCTTCTTTACTGAAAGTTCAAATAAGGCTTTTAGAAAACATGAAATCTGTTCAATAACATATCGTTAACCAAACAATCAATTTTATTTTTTATTAAATTAGCAAGGGTATACCCCCAAAAAAAACGGACTTTTTCAGTAGCACTAAGCATTCAATAACTAAAAACATAAAATCATGAACTATTATTTCATTTTGGTTCCTCTAGCTTCCATCCTAGCTTTAGGATTTGCATACTTCTTCTTTAAGAAGATGATGCAAGAGGATGAAGGCAATCCTAAAATGAGGGAAATTGCGCAATATGTAAGAGAGGGAGCCATGGCTTACCTAAAGCAACAGTATAAAGTCGTAGGAATCGTATTCATCATCTTAGCAGCTATATTCGCTATCATGGCTATACATGGTCTGCAAAACGGATGGGTACCTTTCGCCTTTCTCACCGGAGGTTTCTTTTCCGGCTTAGCAGGTTTCTTTGGAATGAAGACTGCCACTTATGCCTCCGCAAGAACCGCCAACGCGGCAAAAAACTCCTTAAACAAAGGATTGCGCGTTGCGTTCCGTTCGGGAGCTGTAATGGGTCTGACAGTTGTAGGACTTGCACTGCTTGATATTGCACTTTGGTATCTCATCCTGGATTATTTCGTTCCGGATTCCGAGACTAAGCTGACCTACATCACTACCACGATGCTGACATTCGGTATGGGAGCCTCAACGCAAGCCCTGTTTGCCCGTGTAGGCGGTGGTATCTACACGAAAGCTGCTGATGTAGGCGCAGACCTTGTAGGAAAGGTTGAAGCCAACATTCCTGAAGATGACCCTCGAAACCCAGCTACTATTGCCGATAACGTAGGCGATAACGTAGGCGATGTAGCCGGCATGGGTGCAGACCTTTACGAATCTTACGCGGGTTCCATCTTGGCGACAGCCGCATTGGGTACGGCCGCATTCTCAACTTCAATTGAAATGCAACAGAAAGCGATCTTCGCCCCTATGCTTATTGCAGCAGTCGGCGTGGTACTTTCCATCATCGGAATCTTTTTGGTGAAGACAAAAGAGGGTGCTAAGATGAAGGATCTTCTTAATTCACTAAGCCGCGGTGTCAACTCAAGTTCTGTTCTGATTGGCATTGCGACATTCTTCATACTATATCTATTAGGTATAGAAAATTGGTTGGGCATTTCATTCTCGGTAATCACCGGATTGTTAGCTGGAATCATTATAGGCAGAGCAACGGAGTATTACACCTCCCACTCCTACCGCCCAACGCAACAAGTAGCTGAGAGTTCGGAGACAGGACCTGCCACCGTCATCATCTCTGGTCTTGGATTAGGAATGATCTCTACTGCCATTCCTGTCATCACAATCGGAGCAGCCATTATCATGGCTTACTTATGCGCTATCGGATTTGACATGGAGAACTTTCTCTCAGCAACAAATCTTAGCAGAGGTTTATATGGTATCGGCATAGCCGCCGTAGGTATGTTGTCTACCTTAGGCATCACCTTGGCAACTGACGCATACGGACCTATTGCCGACAATGCAGGAGGAAATGCAGAGATGAGTGGTTTGGGTATAGATGTACGTAATCGTACGGATGCGCTCGACGCTCTTGGTAACACAACGGCTGCTACCGGAAAAGGTTTCGCCATCGGATCTGCCGCCCTTACGGCTCTAGCGCTGTTGGCATCTTACATTGAAGAGATAAAAATCGCTTTGATAAGAGTAGGAACGGATACATTGACTATCGGAGACGAGGTTATTTCAACCGCTCAGGCTACGCTTGTGGATTTCATGTACTACTACGAGGTGAACCTAATGAATCCGAAAGTACTTGTCGGCGTCTTCATTGGAGCCATGATGTCATTCCTCTTCTGTGGCTTGACAATGAACGCTGTAGGTCGTGCCGCTCAACGAATGGTGACCGAGGTTCGTCGTCAGTTCAAGGAAATCTCTGGCATTTTGGAAGGGAATGCCACTCCAGATTATGCTCGTTGCGTTGAGATCTCGACCAAGGGTGCACAGAGAGAAATGTTATTGCCCTCTCTATTGGCCATCATCATTCCAATCTGCGTAGGCTTCATCTTCGGAGTTGCAGGCGTATTGGGATTGCTTATCGGCGGACTGTCCAGCGGTTTTGTTTTGGCTATCTTCATGGCCAATGCAGGAGGTGCTTGGGATAATGCAAAGAAATATGTAGAAGACGGACACTGCGGAGGCAAAGGTTCTCCAAACCACAAAGCCTGCGTCGTGGGAGATACCGTTGGCGACCCTTTCAAGGATACATCCGGTCCTTCTCTAAACATTCTTATAAAGTTGATGAGCATGGTCTCCATCGTAATGGCTGGTCTAACGGTTGCTTTTCACATTATGTAATTGTCTAACGTCAATAATCGTAAAACGGTTGAAAAATCGAGCAAGATTTTTTCATTCGATTCGCGAATTCTTTTTATTTTTGCAAATAGAATTTTAAATTAGTCATCACAAAAAAAATAGCGGCTAATGATCTACATTAAGAAAAATAGAATTTTAAAAAAATAGCAAGAAACCAATATAAGTTCCGGCTTATATTGGTTTTTTTTATAACAGAGGTAGTTTAACAATCTTCACCTCATATAAAAGAAACAAAATCATGAGTGTAAAAAGTTTAGTTTCAATCTCAGATTATTCAAAAGAAAAGATTCTCCAAATTTTGGACAAAGCAGCAGCTTTCGAGAAAAATCCAAATCAGAAGATTTTGGATGGCAAGGTCGTTGCCACCCTGTTCTTTGAACCATCAACCAGAACAAGATTAAGTTTCGAAACAGCTGTCAACAGATTAGGAGGCCGCGTCATTGGTTTCGCCGACGCTTCTACAACTAGTGGAACAAAAGGTGAGACTTTAAAAGACACCATCAAGATGGTCAGCAACTACGTAGACTTGATCGTGATGCGTAATCCTATCGAAGGTGCTGCAAGATATGCATCTGAAATTTCCAACATACCAGTCATCAATGCAGGAGACGGAGCCAACCAACACCCTACTCAGACTATGTTGGACCTCTACTCCATCAAGAAGACTCAAGGCAGACTCGACAATCTTAATATCTGTATGGTCGGTGACCTTAAGTACGGCAGAACCGTCCATTCTCTTATCATGGCAATGTCGCACTTCAACCCAACATTCTCTTTCATCGCTCCTGATGAACTGAAACTGCCAGAACAACACAAGATGTTCTGCAAATCTCAAGGAATCAAGTTTGAGGAGCACAGCGAATTGAACGAGCAAAACATTGCCGACACTGATATCCTTTACATGACACGCGTACAAAAAGAGAGGTTTACAGACCTCTTCGAATACGAGAAAGTAAAGAACGTATATATTTTGAAGAACAGCTTGCTTGAACACACAAAGCCAAACTTGAAGATACTTCACCCACTTCCTCGCGTCAACGAAATTGAGCAAGAGGTGGACGAGAATGAAAAGGCTTACTACTTCCAGCAAGCAAAGAACGGTGTATACGCCAGACAGGCTGTCATCTGCGACCTTCTCGGTCTATAACAACTTTATTATTGGATTTTTAATGGAATCAAAAATGGACAAAGATAACAAGAAAGAATTGAAGGTTGCCGCGCTCAAAGACGGTACCGTCATTGACCATATACCATCAGACAAACTTTTCAAGGTCATCTCCATTCTTAAGTTGGAGGACTGCAAATGCCAGATGACATTCGGTTTTAACTTAGATAGCCACAAAATTGGAAAGAAAGGCATCATCAAAGTAGCCGAAAAATTCTTGAGACAGGACGAAGTAAACAAAGTAGCCGTTCTTGCTCCTAATGCCAAGATCAACATCATCAAAGATTACGAAGTTATTGAGAAGAAGACTCTCGAACTTCCTGATGAATTTATCGGTTCAATGAAATGCATGAACCCTAAATGCATCACCAACAACGAACCAATGGCATCTAAATTCATCACCATTGATAAGGAGAAAGGTCTATTCAAATGTCACTACTGCGAAAGAGTAGTAAAGAGCGAAGACCTCATTATAGAATAATAGAACAAAAAGAACAGACGCGCTTAGTCCTTTCGAAAGATTGGACGAAGCGCGTTTTTTATACGGACATCAGAACAGCGGAAAGTAATGAAACATTCCTTCAAACCAGGCACCATGATTTATCCGGTTCCGGCTGCCATGATCAGCTGCGGACGGACGGAAGACGAGTACAACATCCTGACCATCAGTTGGGTGGGTACCATCTGTACCAATCCGCCTATGTGCTACATATCCGTACGTCCAGAGCGTCACTCGTACGACATCATCAAGAATAACGGCGAGTTTGTCATCAACCTCACCAACGAGCCTTTGGCCCGCGCTACCGACTGGTGCGGCGTACGTTCAGGAAAAGACTACAACAAATTCAAGGATATGGGCCTTACGCCTACCAAGACAAAGGTCATCGACTCCGTCATCATCGACGAATCGCCGCTCTCCATCGAGTGCCGCGTGAAGGAGATTATCCGGTTGGGCTCTCACGACATGTTCATTGCCGAGGTTGTCAACGTCTTAGCAGACGATAAATACATGGACAAAGAGACCGGCTCATTCAAACTGAAAGACGCTCATCTCATAGCCTACAACCATGGCGGTTATTTCAAACTAGGCGAACAGATAGGCAAATTCGGTTGGAGCGTCCAGAAGAAAGTGGAGAAGAAGAAGAAAAGGAAATAGGGACTTGAAACAAGAAATATCATAATTTTATTAGGTTATGCTACACTTACATTAGGTTAATTCACATCTAAAATCATATCTTCAAATATTATTGTATCACTACATACATTATCATCAGTCCTTATTTTCGATTTTTCTCCATAACAATAACCACAAGGCTTAGTTCTACCCTTTGCTTTAGCTTCAGAAAGTGAAACTTTCAAAATTGAACCACCGCAATGATTCAATCCTTCACAATCTCTATTTTTATGGTATGCATACGCAGTTGATCCTGTGCATATATATACATTGGAGTCTTGACAAGCAGTGACTATGAAAAAGAGAAAAAACAATACATATTTCATCCGATAATAAAACATTTAAAATTCAACACTTTATAATAAATCAAATCAAAATTTCATATATTTATAAGAAAAATCAAACAATGAAAAGAATAATATTTGCAATCGGTATGTCGATAATGCTTTTTAGTTGTGGCAATTCGATATCAAAGCAAACAGAAGCATTAATGATAAAAGGTGACTCTTTATTGGATAAGAGAGACAGTATTGGTGCATATAAATGCTATAAAGAGGTGGCTGATAAAGGTTATGCAGTCGGAAAATATAAAGAAGCGGTCTGTCATTTAGATGGAATTGGTGTAGAAAAAGATTCTGCAATAGCTCAGAAAATCTTCAATGAAACCTTTAAACTATTAATGAAAGATTCAAAAAATATACGAGCTTGGAGATATTTAGGAGATTGTTATTACAATGGCGATGGCGTTGAAAAAAACTATACGCAGGCGGTAAAATGGTATAGCAAAGCTACTGAAAAAGGAGATGCTATTTCTCAATTATTTTTAGGAGACTGTTACCGTTTAGGTAAAGGTATAGAAAAAAATTATATAGCAGCTGCTGAATGGTACAGAAAAGCTGCTGAACAAGGAAATAATGATGCTCAGAGTAATTTGGGACTTTGTTATATCATTGGTGATGGTGTCAAAAAAATCATTCAGAAGCTATAAAATGGCTGAAAATGGCTGCTGAAAATGGTTTTCCAAGGGCTCAATGTATTTTAGGAGTTTGTTATGTAAATGGAGATGGATTCGTAGAAAAAGATTATAACAAAGCTTTTTACTGTTTTAAAAAATCTGCAGAACAAGGTTATGTTAATGCCCAATATGAATTAGGGATTTGTTATAAAAATGGTTATGGTGTAGAAAAAGATTATAACGAAGCTGTTAAATGGTATAGAAAAGCTGCTGAAAATGGTAATTATGATGCAATGGTTATTTTGTCAAAAGCAGTAGATAACGAATTACCAATAAGTGAAGAAGAGGCTCAAAAATGGGCAAAGAAATCAGAAGTGCAAAAAATGAAAGATATGAAAGAATAAATTGGATTCTAATCTGATTTCTTTTAATTACTAGTAATACAAGAACGACTTCACTTCATTAAAGAAATGAGGTCGTTCTTGTATATATTTCCACTATACTAACTTTTCAATGGCTATTAGATAGCCGATTGTATTCGCATAATAATTGAATAGAGATAAATCTACAGTATATAGCATACAATTCATCGCAACCGTTCAGAAATACACTTTTCGCTCTGTCAATTTAAAGGCAGGACTCTGACCTACATAATAAATATGTTCCCTTTCACTCATATTTCTATACATACCACCGCAATTAATTATGCATTAAGAATTTCGCATAACAAATTATTTCTATTTTTGCGTCAACAGATATTATGTTTCAAATACAAACCATGAAAACACACTTACTTACACTTACATTTATCTTTGCAGCACTTAATGTGTTCGCACAGAAAAGCCTGTACATCCCCATTGAGTGGAGAAACCGTACAGACACACTGATTTACAGCGACAACGATCCCGACTGCAAGTACACGTGGTCTAAAACTCGATCGAAAGAGAGCAACAACTTCATTGTCTATTGGGACAAAAAGTATGGCAACACATCGCCTACAAACTCAGCATCGACTTATAGCGTTGATATTGACGACCTTCTTACAAAAGCAGAAGGATTCTATGCGGTGAATGTCAACAAGTTGGCTTTCTGCAACGAAAGCAATTCCAATGTATCGAAGTATAAAATGATGATTCTGCTCAACTATACCACCGAATGGGTGTGCTTTGGCGGTGGATATGACGATGTGATCGGTGCTTTGTGGTTAAGTCCAAGCACAAGCAAACCCGTTGGACACTCCGTTGCGCATGAGGTGGGTCACTCGTTCCAGTACCAGGTTTACGCCGATTTAAAAGGCTATGCTGGTTTCCGTACTGCCATTGGAAGCGGTTCTACTTTTTGGGAGCAGACAGCTCAGTGGCAGGCCAATCAGTCGTACCCAGAGTTGAAATGGGATCAGAGCTGGAGCCTCTTCAAGAACACCCACAACTATGCAATGACTCACGAATGGCACAGATATCAATCCTATTGGTGGCATTACTATCTGACAGAGGAAAACGGAATCGATTTCATCGGTAAGCTTTGGAGAAACGACGCACATAGCGGTATCGACCCCAATCAGGCATTGATGAACATGAACAGCATGGACGTTAATGCTCTTAATCTTGAGTTTTTTCACTACGCAATGAAGATGGCAACCATCGATCTGGATGCGGCTCGCGAGGAGGCAGACAACTACATCGGCACATATCGTTACGACTATGTTTCTCTTGGGGGAAGAAAACATCAGGTTTCGTACAGCAGTTGTCCGCAATCCACAGGATTTAACATCATTCCGTTGAACGTACCAACGGCAGGAACAACGATCACTACCGATTTTACGTCGCTGGCAAACGGAGCTGCGTTACCACAAGGAGATTCAAAGCTCTATTTCGATGGTGATAAATTCACGGCTGTCAACACAAACAACTACAACAGCGTCTCCAACTATGCAAAGCGCGGTTTCCATCTTGGCTATGTGGCTTTGATGAACGACGGCTCTCGCCAATATCTCTATGATGACGAGACTTATTGCACGGGCAGCGATGCCAATTCAGAGATCAGCAGTAAAGTAAGCTGCGTGGTTCCTGAGGGTGTGAAACGCTTGTACTTGGTGGTCTCTCCTGCTCCATCGGAATACATCCAGCACAAGTGGGATCAGGAGATTACAAACGATGACCAATGGCCATACACCGTAGAATTCACCAACACAAACATCTTCGGTGCTGCTGAGATTTCTAACGATCCTATCAGCGATGCAACCATCCATTTCGATGTCTATTTCGCTCCGTCTTCAAACACTTATCCTGCAATCAACATTAAGGTAGAAGGTGCAGCAGCAACAGCTTTAGGCACAGCCTTTCAGATGCAGACAGCGTCTGTAGGCAGTTTGCTCACCACTTGGAACAGTGCAGGACCATCAGACAATCAGGCCATGTTCTACGCAGTAGATGCCAACGGAGCTATCAACAACTCAGGCTCTTCTGCCAACGGTTACGGACACTGGTTCAACGCCAGCGGCAATCGTAGCGATTACGCTTCAGGCTACCTCTACAGTGAGTTTGATGCCAACTCGATGACATTCACCCTTGGTCAGTATCCAGGCAAGACGAAGGAGAATGACAACTACACCATCCGTCAGGCAATCAAGTATCAGAAAGGCGGAAAGTCAGCCGTTGCAACCTTCGTGTTCAACATTCATATCACAACAGCCCGCTCAGGTTATGAAATCTCCGACGGAGACCCTTCTTCTGTAATAGAAAACGTATCCGAAAAGGCTTATCCTATCGAATACTACAACCTTTCAGGAATCGAATTCTCCACACCTCAGAAGGGCATAAACATCGTCAAAATGAGCGATGGAACGGTTCAAAAAATGATAAGAGAGGAATAATAAATAACAAAAACACACAAATTCAAGGCATCACAAAACTGAAAATGATTTAAAATGAACTAAATAATTGAATTTTATCTCATAGAAAATAGACAGATTATTTACATAAAAAAACGAAGCCATCTGGGCTCTAAGAGCAGATGGCTTCTATATCCTTTTTATAGTGCAGTATGTTGAGACTTAGCCAACACGTACAATTTAATATCACAAAGATATTCAGTAAAACGTAGACTGCAAAATATTTGGATTTTTCTTTATCATATTTCATTAAACACCAATTAAAATTCATTACTAAGAGCAAAGACTCAGAAGATTCTCGAGAAAAACCTTAATCATTCATTATTACAAATATAAATCAAATCTACTTTCATTTCTTTCATTTTAAAATAAATTTAAACAAATCGCTTTCATTTTGAAAGATACGTTCATTTCCTAAGAATATAAAAAGGCATATAAAATTCTGATTTTACAAGAATATCTATTTTTGTATAAGAAATAATCAAAATATCATTAAAACATACGAATTGATATTTTTTTGATTCAATTTTGGTTTATACTCAAAACATTTGAAACAATAAGTGAAACAATAAGACTGGTTTTAAAATTCCATCATTAGTATTCAGATTCATTAAAAGGATAATTAAGGTAGTTCAACTTGACCGGGTAAGTTCGGTCACAAAAGAAACAAATTATGCAAAGTAAATATCCTACACAACAAAACCTTTATCAGCAAGAGAACGAGCATGATGCTTGTGGTGTCGGCATGATTGTCAACATTCACGGCAACAAGACTCACGAACTTGTGGACTCCGCACTCAAAGTGTTGGAAAACATGAGACACCGTGGTGCTGAAGGTGCTGATAACAAGACTGGTGACGGTGCCGGAATCATGCTACAGATTCCTCACGAATTCATTCTGCTGCAAGGCATTCCTGTACCTGAAAAAGGAAAGTACGGAACAGGACTAGTCTTCCTTCCTAAGAACGAGAAGGAACAATCATCTATACTAAGTATCATGATTGAAGAGATTGAACGAGAAGGTCTAACATTGATGCATCTTCGCAACATGCCTACCCGTCCCGAATGCCTAGGCCACGACGCATTGGCAACAGAGCCCGACATCAAACAGATTTTCATCATGGGCGTTGAAAATGTATCCAATTTCGAAAGAACTCTTTACATCATCAGAAAGAAGATTGAGAACAGAATCACTAACAAGGATTTTTATATTGTCTCACTTTCTTCTAAAAACATAGTATATAAAGGAATGCTCACTTCCTGCCAAGTACGTGAATACTTCCCAGATTTGAGCAACCATTACTTGACCAGTGGTCTAGCTTTGGTTCACTCTCGTTTCAGCACAAACACATTTCCTACATGGAGTTTGGCTCAGCCTTTCCGTCTGTTGTGCCACAACGGAGAGATCAACACCATCCGTGGTAACCGAGGCTGGATGGAGACCCGAGAAAGCGTTCTCTCCTCTCCTGCTTTAGGCAACATCAAGGCTATTCGCCCTATCGTTCAACCAGGAATGAGTGATAGTGCTTCTTTGGATAACGTTCTCGAATTCTTCGTCATGTCTGGTTTGAGTTTGCCTCACGCCATGGCCATGTTGATTCCAGAATCATTCAACGAGAAGAACCCTATCAGCGAAGACTTGAAGGCATTCTATGAGTACCACTCAATTTTGATGGAACCTTGGGATGGTCCTGCCGCATTACTCTTCAGCGACGGACGTTTCGCCGGAGGTATGTTGGACAGAAATGGTCTTCGTCCTTCACGTTACCTCATCACCAACAACGATATGATGTTGGTTGCATCAGAGGTCGGCGTTATGGACTTCGAGCCTAATGAGATTAAGCAAAAAGGTCGCCTAGAACCTGGTAAGATTCTTATGGTCGATACCGAGGAAGGCAAAATATATTACGACGGCGAAATTAAGGAGTCGTTAGCTTCTGCTAAGCCTTACCGTAATTGGTTGTCAACGAACCGTATCGAGCTTGACACGTTGAAGAGCGGTCGTAAGATTGCCAACTCTGTAGACAACTATAACCAACTTCTCCGCACCTTCGGATACAATAGAGAAGACATTGAGCGCACCATTACTCCTATGTGTCTCAACGGAATGGAGCCTACCGCCTCTATGGGCAACGACACTCCGCTTGCAGTTTTGTCTGAGAAGCCTCAACTGCTGTTCAACTACTTCCGTCAGCAGTTCGCACAGGTAACCAACCCTGCCATCGACCCAATCCGTGAGGAGCTTGTCATGTCATTGACCGAGTACATCGGTGCCGTAGGCATGAACATCCTTGTTCCGAACGAGAGCTACTGTAAGATGGTGCGCTTGCCTCACCCAGTTTTAACCAACACTCAGTTGGACATTCTTTGTAACATCCAGTACAAAGGATTTAAGACAGTGAAGTTGCCAATCGTCTTCGAGGCTAAGAAAGGAAAGAACGGTTTGCAGAACGCCCTTGCCGAGTTGTGCAAGAAAGCAGAACAATCTGTTGACGACGGTGTAAACTACATCATCCTTTCAGACCGTACAGTAAACGATAAGATGACAGCCATCCCTTCTCTACTTGCAGTAAGTGCAGTACACCACCATTTGATTTCAGTTCAGAAACGTGTACAGACCGCACTTATCGTTGAGTCTGGAGAGATCAGAGAAGTAATGCACGCAGCTCTTTTGTTAGGATTTGGTGCCAGCGCCATTAACCCATACATGGCATTTGCTGTGTTGGATCAGTTAGTAAAAAGAGATGAAGTTCAACTCAACTACGAAACAGCTGAGAAAAATTACATAAAAGCCATCTGTAAAGGTCTATTCAAGATCATGAGTAAGATGGGGATCTGTACCATCCGTTCTTACCGTGGTGCTAAAATTTTCGAATCCATCGGTTTGAGCGAAGAATTGTTACGCAACTACTTCGGAACAAACATATCAACCGTAGGCGGTATCGGATTGGAAGAGATTGCAGCAGATGCCATCAAGTTCCACGATGAAGGATTCGCCAACAAGGAGTTGGACGACATTCTGCCTAACGTCAGTCAGTTTTCTTTCCGTAAGGACGGTGAGGAACATGCTTGGAACCCAGACACCATCTCAACCCTTCAGATTGCGACACGTTTGGGCAGCTACAAAAAGTTCAAAGAGTTCACCTCTATGGTTGACAAGAAGGAGAAACCAATCTTCTTGCGTGATTTCTTTGAATTCAAGAAAAACCCTATTTTAATCGACAAGGTAGAACCTGTTGAGAATATCGTAAAACATTTCGTCACTGGAGCCATGTCGTTCGGAGCCATCAGCAAAGAGGCTCACGAGGCATTATCATTAGCCATGAACAAGCTCGGTGCTCGTAGTAACACCGGTGAAGGTGGTGAAGACTCAGCTCGTTTCTCAGAGTCTGTCGACGGAGTTTCTCTAAGCAGTAAAACAAAACAGATCGCTTCCGGACGTTTCGGTGTAACAGCCGATTATCTCGTCAATGCAGAAGAGATTCAGATAAAAGTAGCACAAGGTGCAAAACCTGGTGAGGGTGGTCAGTTGCCTGGATTCAAGGTTGATAAAGTGATTGCAAAGACACGTCACTCAATCCCTGGAATCTCACTTATCTCTCCTCCACCTCACCACGATATTTACTCTATTGAGGATTTGGCCCAACTCATTTTCGACTTGAGAAATATAAACCCTACGGCAAAGATCAGTGTAAAACTGGTTGCCGAGAGTGGAGTTGGAACAATCGCCGCCGGAGTTGCAAAGGCAAAGGCCGACTTGATCGTAATCTCAGGAGCTGAGGGAGGAACAGGTGCATCACCAGCCTCTTCTGTAAGATATGCAGGTATCTCTCCTGAAATCGGATTGAGCGAGACTCAGCAGACATTGGTACTCAACAACCTCCGCGGACAAGTCCGCTTGCAGGTTGACGGTCAGCTAAAGACCGGCCGTGACGTCATACAGATGGCTATGTTAGGAGCAGATGAGTTCGGTTTCGGAACAGCAGCTTTGGTTGTACTCGGATGCGTATTGATGCGTAAATGTCACACCAACGCATGTCCAGTAGGCGTTGCAACACAAGACCCTGAGATGCGTAAACGTTTCCGCGGACACTATGAATATGTAGTCAACTACTTCACTTTCTTGGCTCAAGAGGTAAGAGAGTATTTGGCTGAGATGGGATTCACAAAGTTGGAAGATATCGTGGGACGTACAGACCTTCTCGAAGTAAAAGCAAGACAGAAAGGCACAAAAGCTGCCACTTTGGACTTCAAGCGTATGCTTCAACGTATCAACAACGATTCAGCCCTTCACCACACCATCGATCAGCACCAGGATCTTGATCATGTAAAAGATCAAGAGATTCTGATGGCTGCCGACGATGCCATCATAAACGACAAGGAGATGTCGCTCGAATATGCCATCGCCAACACAGACCGTTCTGTAGGTTGTATGCTCTCTGGAGCTATCGCCAAGAAATATGGAGAAGCAGGCTTGCCAGAGCCATTAAACATCAAGTTCAAGGGTTCTGCAGGACAGAGTTTCGGAGCCTTCCTTATGAAGGGACTCAACTTCAAATTGGAAGGAGAGGCCAACGACTACGTAGGTAAAGGATTGAGCGGAGGTCGCATAGCCATACTTCCTCCTGTAAGAAGTAACTTCAACGCAGAGGACAACACCATCACTGGAAACACAGCTCTTTACGGTGCTACCAGCGGTGAGATCTACATCAACGGACGAGTTGGTGAACGTTTCGGAGTTCGTAACTCAGGTGCCATCGCCGTAATCGAAGGAGCTGGCGACCACTGCTGCGAATACATGACTGGCGGACGTGTAGTTGTCTTAGGTGAAACAGGAAGAAACTTCGCTGCAGGTATGTCTGGAGGTGTTGCTTACGTATGGAACAAGAACCACAACTTCGATTACTTCTGTAACATGGAAATGGTTGAGTTGTGCTTGGTCGACGAAGCTAACTACCGCAAGGAATTGCACGAGCTCATTCTTCAACACTACACCTACACAGGTTCTAAGCTCGCACGTACAATGCTCGACGACTGGAACCACTATGTAGAGGAGTTCATCCAAGTCGTTCCTATCGAATACAAGAAAGTGCTGCAAGAAGAACAGATGAAAAAGTTGCAGCAAAAAATAGCCGATATGCGTAGAGACTATTAATCAAAGCGGATATCATTTAAAACAACTCTGTAAAAAAATTTCATCATGGGAAATCCTAAGGCATTTCTAACTATACACCGTCAGGAAGCAGGACACCGTCCTGTACATGACCGCATCGCTGACTTTGGCGAGGTAGAACAGACATTGAACAGCCACGACCGTAAACTTCAGGCATCACGCTGTATGGATTGTGGCGTTCCATTTTGCCACTGGGCTTGTCCGCTAGGCAACAAACAGCCTGAATGGCAGGACGCTCTTTACAAGGGCAAATGGGAAGAGGCTTATAAACTTCTCAACGCAACAAACGACTTTCCTGAGTTCACAGGACGTATCTGCCCTGCCCTCTGCGAAAAGAGCTGCGTTTTGAATCTAAGCTGCGAAGAGCCAGTTACCATCCGTGAAAACGAATGTGCCATCACGGAGGCTGCTTTCCGCGAAGGATATGTGAAAGTCCGCGTTCCGGAGAGAAACGGAAAGAAAGTTGCCGTTATCGGTGCAGGACCTTCAGGTCTAGCAGCCGCTAACCAACTTAACCGCAAAGGTTACAGCGTTACCCTCTTCGATAAGAACGAGGCTCCAGGCGGACTTCTTCGTTACGGTATTCCGAACTTCAAGTTAAACAAAAAGATAATCGACCGAAGAATGGAGGTTTTAAAGGCTGAAGGCATCGAGTTCAAGATGGGATCTAGCATCGATGTCACAAAGTTGCCTGCAGGTTTTGACGCTTATTGCATCTGCACTGGAACTCCAACAGCCAGAGACCTTTCCATTCCTGGAAGAGAGTTGAAAGGCGTTCATTTCGCTTTGGAAATGCTTTCACAGCAGAACCGTATTTTGGCCGGAATGAAATTTCCTGAAGACCAACTCGTAACAGCCAAAGGCAAGAAAGTGCTTGTGATCGGTGGTGGTGATACAGGTTCAGACTGTATCGGAACAAGCCACAGACAAGGAGCCGTAAGCGTAACTCAAATCGAGATTATGCCGAAACCACCAGTATGTCACAACCCTGCAACACCTTGGCCAATGTGGCCTATCATCCTCAAAACGACAACCAGTCATGAGGAGGGTTGCGAACGCCGTTGGAGTTTGACTTCAAACAAGTTCATCGGTAACAAAGAAGGAAAGGTAACCGGCGTTGAAGTTGAAGAGGTTGAATGGATTCCAAATCCAGAAGGAGGAAAGCCAGACATGAAACTCACCGGCAAAAAGGAAATCATTAAGGCAGACATTGTTCTTCTTGCCTTGGGTTTTTTGAAGCCTCAGCAGCCAGAGTTCGAAAAAAATGTATTCGTAGCAGGTGACGCCGCTTCAGGTGCAAGCCTTGTTGTAAGAGCCATAGATTCTGGACGAAAAGTAGCACAGGATATTGACAATTTCCTTAAAAAATAATAAAAGTGCGAAGGAGAGAGCGTCGTCTATCTTTTCCTAATTCACATCTCTTTTGGCTTCTGCCTCTCCTTCTTTCTATGCTTTGTTTTCTTCTCCCTTTTCGTGAAAGGAAACCTTCTCTCGATTTTGCCCCACGCAAACATCGGATACTAAACAAAGAGGTATTCATCAATACTTCTCTAACAAAACAAACACACTAACCCTCAAAACATTTACATTATGTGTGGAATTGTAGGAGCATTTGATTTAAAAGAAGACGCACAGTTGTTGCGTACACAGATATTGGAAATGTCGAAACGTATTCGACATAGAGGTCCAGACTGGTCTGGCATCTACTGCGGTAAGAGAGCCATCTTAGCGCATGAGCGTTTGGCTATCGTCGACCCTCAATCAGGCAAACAGCCTATTTTCAGTAAAGACGGAAAGCTCGTTCTTTCAGTCAACGGAGAGATTTACAACCACCAAGTCATCCGCGACAGACAATCAGGGACTTATGAGTTCATGACAAAGTCTGACTGCGAGGTGATCCTCTCCCTATACCGAGAAAAGGGCGTTAACTTCTTCGAAGATATGAACGGTATTTTCGCCTTCGCACTTTACGATATTGAAAACGACGAATACCTCATTGCCCGTGACCACATCGGTATCATCCCTCTCTATATGGGTTGGGATAAAAAGGGAACATTCTACGTTGCATCTGAGCTGAAAGCCTTGGATGGCTTCTGTGACCGCATCGAAATTTTCCCTCCAGGTCACTATTTCTCTAGTAAAGAGAATAAACTCATCCGTTGGTACAAACGCGACTGGATGGAGTACAAAAACGTAAAAGACAACAAATCTGACATAAAAGAGCTGAGAGAGGCATTGGAGGCTGCTGTTAAGAGACAGCTTATGACAGACGTTCCTTACGGCGTATTGCTTTCTGGAGGCTTGGATTCGTCGATCATTTCTGCTATCGCCAAACGTTATGCAAGCAACCGTATCGAGACTGACAGCACCAAACGTGCTTGGTGGCCACAATTGCACTCTTTCGCTATCGGATTGGAAGGTTCTCCAGACTTGGCTGCAGCTAAAGAGGTAGCCGAATACATCGGCACAGTGCATCATGAGATACACTTCACGGTACAAGAAGGTTTGGATGCCATCCGTGACGTGATATCTCATATCGAGACTTACGACGTCACTACTATCAGAGCCTCTACTCCAATGTATCTTTTGGCAAGAGTCATCAAATCTATGGGTATAAAGATGGTTCTATCAGGAGAGGGAGCCGACGAGATATTCGGAGGTTATCTATACTTCCACAAAGCACCAAACGCAGAGGAGCTGCACAACGAGACTGTCCGCAAATTGGACAAGCTTCACCTTTACGACTGCCTACGTGCCAACAAGTCATTGGCAGCATGGGGCGTTGAAGGACGTGTTCCATTCCTTGACAAAGAGTTTTTGGATGTAGCCATGAGATTTAATCCAGAAGATAAGTTGAGCGGTACCCGCGGACGAATCGAGAAATGGATTCTGCGTAAGGCTTTCGAAGATTATTTGCCAGCAAGCGTAGTTTGGAGACAGAAGGAGCAATTCTCAGACGGTGTAGGATACAACTGGATTGATACATTGAAGGAATTAACCGCTCAGAGCATCAGCGATAAGGAGATGGTCAAGGCTGCGGAGAAATTCCCAATCAACCCTCCAATGACGAAGGAGGAGTATTACTACCGTACCATCTATCATGAGATTTACCCTTCAGACTCTGCTGCAAAAACGGTACCTTCAGTACCATCAGTTGCTTGCAGCACACCGATAGCCATAGCTTGGGATGAAAGCTTTACGAAATCGCTCGACCCATCGGGTCGTTCAGTCGTAAGCGTTCATAGTGGTGCTTATAAAAAATAATACTTTAAAATTATTTTTAGTAATCATTCAATCATAATGATCAATACAGCAACTACTTGTTGCGTTATTTGTTTCTTCTTGTGAGCGGTTCGGAACGTGAGTTTCGTTCCGCTTTTTTATGGGGAAAAGCTAAGAAAAAATAAATTAGGGATTATTCAGGGTCAGTAGAAATTTAGTGGGGAAAGAAATATCATAAAAAACCAAGTATCAACGTTTCTATACCATGGAAACAAAACAACTAATAGCGTTGGCAGAAGTAGTACTGCCAACCGAGATACTC
>JALNVE010000008.1 GCA_023227695.1 Paludibacteraceae bacterium | reverse complement strand
TCGAAACTCAGAGGACACACCATTTGCTATCATGCTGTCGAAAAATTTCTTCTCTTTCAAGTTCACGTAGACCTGTTTTACAGAATTGTCGCTAATGTATAGCGCCTTTTTCATGTTATTCTCGATAAAATCAGCATTAGGAGAAAGAATGAAGAACAGCTCGTGGAAACGTTTAACGTGGGCTTTAGCCTCCTCAGACCTATTAAGTTCCACGTCATTGGCAAGAGCTAACAGCAACGTGTTGTTTGCATCCGCAATATAGATAAAGTCCCTCTCTTCGTTAGCGGAGTCGAAGGATTGTTTGCATATATATACGGTCAAACCGGTAATAACCACGGTTAGTAGAACCATGAAAGCCTTAACCGTAGAGAACAATTTTGGTATATCGTTATTTTTTTCCATTTTATTAATATAAAGAATTAATTCCTTGTACATCGGAATTATCCACCACCTCCCAGTTCTCGATAAGGAAACCATGCGGAGAAGCGTTAGTTCTAGCGCAGTTACGCAGTTGACAAGTAGTCTCAACATTTCGGAATGTGGTGGAAGAAGTCCTAACGATGGACGTTTTTCCCCACATGGAGCAATGATAAGGATAACGAGTAAAATCAATGTTGATACTGTCACATTTAAACTGGCAAAAGATACCGGCGTCCGTAATCTGTTCGTAATACCTATTGTCCTTCAAGTTTTTGTAAACAGAGTAGACAGAATTATCAGACATCGCCAGAGCTCTTTGCATCCTATATTCTATTTCTTTTGCATCCGGAAGGATGTTAAAGAACAGTTCGTGAAAATCGCGGATAGTAGCATTTGCTTCCGCCTCCCTGTTATCCGATGTGTTCTGATTCAATGCGAACATCAAGGACTGTTCTCCTTGTAGCGCATAAATCTTTTGTTCCTGTTTCACCTTAAAGTTAAAGGCGAAAAAAGCGACACAACCCAAAATAATAAGATTGGAGCTCACCAATAAAATTAAGAATAATCTTGTGTGGGAGAATGCACTTTGAATATTAACTAAAGACTTTAACATTATCACTTCATTTTTTAATACCATTACTAACAGCATGCACAGCGGTAGCCACACCACCTCCGGCAGCTCCGGCAGCCTTAGCAATACCTTGTTTAGCGGAACCTTCTCCGCGAGAGACAGCCTCGTGAGTAATATCTTTAGCACCCGTCGAGTTGATAATAAAACCAGCAATCGAAGGTACGCAGATATAGCAGAAAGCGGCAGCAATACTAATCGCAACAATAGGGAATGTACTGGCATAATTACTGCCGACATCCGATAAAGAATCGGATGCAGATAGGTTCTCCAGAAAGAAGTTATATACGCTCATCATACCAAAATTGATAATGTTAATACAAGGAGCGTAAAGACATACTGTTATGTATCTTGCGAGCCATGATCTAATTGAGTCAGAGAAGTAAGGAATAAGCGACAATGCAAAAACGAACGGTCCGATATAGAATAAAATAATCTTAGTAAAAGTACCGAACGTCATAACACAAAGGGCTACGATAGAGCCCAGCAGCGAAATAATTGTCACAAAAGAGGTAACAGTATAAGTTATAGCAGAATTGAATAGCCACATGAAGAATCCAGACAAGGAATTACCAATTCCTTGTCCAATAGAATAGATAAAGCTCTCCTCCTCTGTGGAATTATCCTTCTTTTCAGAATCCTGAAAGGAATTATTATAATTATCATCAGAGAATGTGTCAATAGATTTAATGTTAGATATAACATTAGCGAGGTTATCGCCAGCATCGTTGTTTGATTTTTCGACAAGGATCATAGTCGGCTTGTTGATTAGCGACATGACGCCATCAATCATCTGAGTAAAAATTCCGAAATTGGCAATGATCAAACCAATACAGAAAGGTTTGAAAATTGCGTAAAGGTTAATGGATCCACCCTGACACCAACTATGCCATATAATATTTCCAATATAGAAGAGCGCAAATATTGCGCAGAGCGCAGAACCTATTCCGGCAACGGTGCCGATATCTTTAGTACAATTCTGATAAACCTTATCGAGGTAATCAAAGAAATCCTGCATGATTGAGTTCATCCCCAACATAGCATAAGAGTAAGCGTTTAGAAATATCATTTTGCCTTAATATTAAATGTATTAGCTAAATTGCAGTAACTGTCGCATTTAGACTTTTTATATTGAATTCTCTTTTTAGCATCGATACGAATAAGTCTCAACTTCATTTTCAAAGAGGAAACCTCTTCTTTAATTTTAGAAAGGAGTTCGATTCTCTCTGCGGAGCTAAGTCCGGCATCATCCTCATTTTTAAAATCACTGATATATTTTTTTGCATCAGTAATAGAATTCATAGCATCAGAATAAACTTCAAATCCTTGCGAATAGAGGCGATATTGTTCGTCTTCGGTCAGATAATCCGATTCGATTAGATACCTTCGAAAAGAGTTAAGCTCTTTGCTAATATCCTCTGTAGTTTGAATAATGGAGATAATCTCCTTACCTGTTTTAACCCAGTCCATGACTTTTTTAAACTTATCCATATTTTTCTTTATCAGTTCTGCCTGATGAACAGTTTTTTCAATCTGTTCATACATTGCATACTTTTCTTCGATTGCCTCGCTCATCTGATCGACGAAGTTCATCGCCCTTTGTGCGATAGAGGTAGGGTCCGAAACAACCATTTGTGCACTCATATTATAGCATACGAGAAGCATACACAAGAATATAGTTAATCTTTTCATCTTTTTATTTTTTCAAGTTCAATATATTTATTAATAGCTTTTTCCATAGATCCGAGTTTTTCGGCAAGCAAAAGCACCTTACCCTTCTCCTCTTTCGTAGTGCAGAAGGTGAGATATTCTTCCTTAGATACTTCTACCCCATAAACAGCGGAAAAGACGGAGTTAAAAGAGATGAAGACCTCTTTGTATTTCGATCTATTATTAAAATTTAAATTTCTATTGATTGATAGAACGAGAGCCTTTTCCTTATCAGAAAGAGCGAGAACCTCCTGAATCTCATCGAAACGGTTCAAGAATTTAGACTGATCGAGAAGAACCTTTTCGTCCGCATTATTAATAATAGTATCCTTGATTATCTCATTACCGATAATATCACCAACTTCTTGAGTAACGATAGCAACTTCACCATTATGTTTTCGTACAGTCTTGTAAAGATACTTGATGAATTCAGCAGTTCCGGATTTAGAGATAGCCTTCCAAGCCTCTTCTATCAGAATGACCTTTTTTTCATTGAAGTTGAGACGTCTCATTTTAGAGAGGAACGTATCCATGAGAACGATAGTAACAATAGGAAAGAGCACCTTGTGGTCCTTTATGTTGTCTAATTCGAAAACGATAAATCTCTTGTGAAGAAGATCCACCCTATCTTTACTATTCAGCAAGTAGTCATATTTTCCACCCCTTGCATAAGGAGCTAGGACTTGAAGTAGGTTTTCTATATCGAAGTTTTCGGTTCTTACTTTCTCCTCCATCACCTTATCTTTAAATTGGTGAGAGAGGAAACTATAGAAGGAATTGAAACAAGGGAATTCTTTTTTGTTGTCACATATCATGCGAATGTAAAGATTGAGAGCCGTCTCAATCTGAGTTTCCTCCGCCTTAGATATTTCCTCATGTTCATTTTTCCATAGGATGCAAATTAGGGAAAGAAGTTGAGCCATCTTTTCTTCCGGATAGACATAATCCTCGACAAAGAAAGGGTTAAAAGAGATAGGCTCATTATCCTTGTATGTGTAATAGATACCATCCTTACCTCCGGTCTGTTCAGAAATAAGATTGCAAAGACCGAGATACGAATCGCCAACATCGACGATGACCACATGTTCACCCTGTTCGTATTTCTGAGCGACAAGGACGTTAGTAAAGAAAGATTTTCCAGAACCGGAAGGGCCGAGTATGAATTTATTCTTAGCAGAAGCCCATCCTCTTTTATAAGGTTCTTCGGAAAGGTCTATTCTTACAGGAGTTCCGGATATTCTGTCCGTTAATTTTATTCCCCAAGAGTTTTCCTGATTAGAGATACTTTTATAATTAGTTTCGTTATTAATAAAGCAGCAGCCTTGAGCGATGAAGGTCATAAACTTCATCTCAACTGGGAAATTAGAAGCAGCACCAGGGATAGCAGCCCAAAACAAGTGAGGTACGATAACTTCTGTTTTAGAAGCATAGCAATCCATCATAGAGAGATGACCGGCGACGATAGAATTCTTCGAAATCAGATTGTTATAGTGCTTGTCCCAAAGCATGACATTAAAGGCGCAATGAATGCTCCTTTCCTTCATGATTTGAGCTTCATTGAGATAATCATCATTAAATTCCTTATTGATAGCATTCTCTCTAGAGATAGAAGAAAGCGACTCCATCTTTTTCCCTTGTTTCTCAAGTTCCTTTAGATTCTCAACAGAGTCATCGATAAAGAAGAACTGATTGTAAATGTGATTAAAAGGGATGCCTAAACATAGCGGGAAAACCATAGAATTAGACAGTTCAGAGACATCCGTTGACAATTTATCATTACGATGATGAGTCTCCACCTTGCTAGGAAGGTCGGTGAGTTCTCCGAGAGAGAAACAAGACACATACTTATCTCCAATAAGAAGATCCTTCTCTTCGACGTGAAGGTCTTGGAGTATTTCTTCCTTTCCTGTAAAATTAAGAGAAAGGTATTTCTCAATGATTCCGAAATGTTCTTTATT
The DNA here is from genome assembly GCA_023227695.1 of Paludibacteraceae bacterium. Classification (GTDB taxonomy): domain Bacteria; phylum Bacteroidota; class Bacteroidia; order Bacteroidales; family Paludibacteraceae; genus RGIG10190. The sequence goes on along the minus strand of JALNVE010000008.1, from coordinate 24,093 downwards.
TCCTACCACTTCATCTTCGTTGAGTTCGCGGCAAAAAAAACCGCCTCCATTAATAACTGTAACAAATTGATTTACAGCATCAGAGAATTTATCTAATCGTTCAATGTTAATAGAATCCGAAGGAACTATCTTGTTTCTTAGAATAGCATTCATAGCCGAAGTGGTTCTTAGTCCCTTCTTAGAAGAAAGCGTAATGTAAATGAAACATTTATGGTTGAGCACATTTCGACCATTGAAATGTTTTTTTGAAGCATTCTGAAGAAATGAAGACCAAGGGGAATCATCCAAGTAAGCCTCCTCGGTAAAAATATCTTGTTTATGAACGATAGAGAAATCGGGCAAACAACGCAGAGCCCTACACCAAGTAGCGTGATGGTTTTCGAAATCCGCATCAGAAGAAGTAAAGACCTGAGCGAGGTTCACCTCGAAGAGACGAGTAGCGTCACCATTTTTTGAAGTAAGGAATTTGTTTTCGTAAGAAAGTAACGGAAAACAATTTTCTATACGATTGCTTTTTATATTAAAATTCATTATTTGTTTTTTAGAAGAAGATTCCTAACGCGTTTAATTTGAATACGTTGAGGGCAAGACTTCATAGCAGAAGACTTAGCCAACCCATGAACACCGAACTTATTATTAATATAATAGCAAGCTAGATAATCGACGGCAGCGATAACGACAGCGACTCCGATAGCGACATATTGGTTAATAAACGCCAAGAAAAAATAGAATACAATAGCTATTAGGATGCCAGCAGCAAAATAAATAATATTCTGCTCCTTTAACCCGTAAAAGTCCAAAGGACGGTTAACCCCCTTATTAATATTAAAATCCATAAGATTAATTCAGCTAAAAAGAGAAGAGGTATAACCTCTTCTCAAAGAAATGTTTAGTCAACAAATACCGATTTCAATACGGTAACAGCAAGAGCGGCAAAGATTAAACCGCCGAACCAGCCGGCAGCCGTCTTTGTTGTATCCGGATCACCAGAAGACCATTTTGAATACACTTTAAATGCGCCTATAAGTCCCATTATAGCGCATACAGCGTAAAAGATATTAACAGCGGTATTGAAATACCCCTTTATCTCTGTAGCTGCAGTATCCAAAGCAGTACCAGTTCCTGTTGTTCCGCCAGCGGCGAACAAACACGTTGACAAAAACAGTGTGTACACTGTCAAAATAATTTTTTTGGTTCTCATATATATAAATATAAATTAAAAAAAATAAAATAAAATAAAATCACATTTCGTTTAGACGAGGTTCAGTTGGTTCATTTGAATCAAAATCCTGTTCAACAACAGAAGGTTCGTCAATAATCGGTTCATCGAAATCAGGTTCGTCATCGTTCGGTTCGATTAGGTTATTGACCCTACTATAATCGAAATCAGACGGATCATTAGATTTACTAGAGAGCGAATCCATTGAATTATCTTTGAATTGAATATCCGAAGAAACGATGACGTTGGAGAAATCAATTTTCTTGACAGGAATAGGAGAACCTATTTCCGAATCTACATTAGTAGGACAAGAATCCACATTAACCACAAAGTCCTCTTTCAAGCGATTAACTTCGTCCTTGAGAGAGAAATTATCATCAACAGGAATACCGTCATCGTCGTCGAACTCTTCAGGAAGATAACCTGCCATGGTGTAAGGGTTCATATCAATAGTATCTATGATAGAATCAGGATAGAAGTCATTATCACCCAACGTTTCCGGATTGACAATATTTTCATCAAAATCGTTAGAAGATTGAGGAAAAACAAAAGAAGAAACAACCTCCTGAGACAGATTATCGTCCACAGTCGAAATTTGATTCTGTTCTTCAGGAGCGTCCGATTCCGTCGAATTCTCGTTATCATCAGAAGGAGTCTTGTATTTCACCTCCCTTTCATCAGAAGAATCGTTACTATAGAGGAGGTCAAGCAGTTGTTTGTCGGTGTCGGACAAATCCTTTTTTTTGTCAGAGTCGTCATCAGAAGTAGATATGACACTTTGGTTATAAGAGACTTCCTTGGACATCTCTTCAAAGTTATTACTACCTCTTTTCTTTCTCAATTCGTTTTTGGACTCTTTCAATTCGTCGGAAGATCCAAAGAAATGGAAATAAAGGAAGACTCCTGCGTTAAAGATAACCAGAGCACCAGCAATAAAGACCAAAAAACCAGATGTAGATATTCCAAACATACAAATTATTTTTGGCTATCCAATTTTCGTTGTTTTGCGGCTTCAATATCTTTTTTGTATGCAGCCAAGAAGGTACTTACAACATTAGAAAGGATATTTCTAGCGTAAGATTTCTTCTTTGAAAGAAGAGTTAGTTCTTGAAGATCTCTGATCAGAGAATCAGGTAACGTGATGTTACTAGTTCTAGAAGTAGAGAACTCATCGGACTTATTTTCCAAAATGGAGTCAAGAGCAGGTAAAACGACGCGTAGCTTTTGTTCGCAAGAATAAGAAGGTTTCTCCTTCTTATCGAAAGAGAAGTTGCTTACATCTCGAATCTCTTCGTTTACCACAGGAGTAACGGGATCATCAGTATGAAGATCCACCGAAGGAATGACCTCATTCACAGGAACCGAAGGAACATCCGCAACACTATTAATTACCTTACTAGGAGAAGGAGACTCATTAGCAGGAGAAGATTCGCTTCCGAGAAGCGAATCAATCTGATTTGCATCAATTTTAGGTCTTTTGACACCTATACCCATATCCGAATTATTTAAGAATGATTGAAGAAGCCTCCTCAAGGAAGTTCCTCAGATTGAAATTTTTGTAATTAAGAAATTCCTCAGCAGGAGAAATAAGAGAACTTCTGCATCGACTATTTGAGACAGCATCCGAATACCCCACCCTATTGACCATAGGAATGACATCTGGAATATATTCGGATAAGAAAGAATTCATCTCTTCGAACTGAGAAGGACGAATATCCTTGTATCGATTCCAGAAACGGCACATATAGTTAAGTCTACTCTCTTTATTTTTCAGGACAGCATTAACGATGACGCGGCAAAAGTCGAAGTTAGACTGAAAGTCTACCGGGTCCTGAATAAAAGGAATGAACAAAATATCGCAGTTAGCGACGACTTGAAAGAAAATATTGTTCTCAATAGAACCGGGAAGGTCAATGAACACCACGTCATAATCTTTATTTAAGACATCTTCCAAGACATTGAAAATGGAGTCGTCAAGACTGGCACCGATGATAGGATAAGGTTTTTTGTCTTGTAGACAGAAAGCTTGGCAAAGCTTTACATCAGCAGGTTCCTTAGTTTGAGGATCTATCTTAACCTCATCGAGAGCAATTTCACGCATGTGTTGTATCGTGCGTTGACGTGTATCAGCGTCAATGATACAGATTTTTTTTTCTAGCTTGTAAGCCAAGTGACTTGCAAGCATGGTAGTAATGGTAGACTTACCGCAACCACCCTTTTGGCTAGCAATACTAATAATTCTCATAATTATACAATTCTTTATCCTTATGCTGCAAAGGTAATAAAAAAACATAGAAAACATCCCCCTTTAAAAAGTTGTAATAAGAATGTTTATCAAATAATAAAATAAACAAGTATGTAATAAAATGATTAACTGATAAATAAAACAAAAAAATAAATAAGTAAACAATATGTTAATTAACAAATAAAACAAAAAATTAACAAAATAAACAAATATCAAATTAATAGATAAACAAAATAAGTAAGTAAATAAACAAGTAAGTAAGTAATAAATAAATAGAATAAGTAACCAAGTAATAAAATAAATAACCAATAGATTAATTAATTAATAAATTAAATACAAAACATTGACAAACAAAAGGAAAGCCATAGAAAACGTGGCACAAGAGGATAAAAAACAGAAACATAATAATTAATTAATTAATTCAATTTAAAAAACTAATATAAAGCAAATTAAAAAAAAAAACGTGGCACAAATGTACAAATGTACAAATGCACAAAGAATAAAGAATAAAGAATAAAGAATAAAGGAAACAAGAAGCCAAGTCCTAAGTCTAATATTCTTTCCCTTTTATAAAAGAGAGTTATCGAGAAGGAAGGATAAAAAAGGAAGGGAGAAACGAAGAACGTTTCCCCCTGTAAAGAATTGTATAGTGGTCGATCCGCAGACAAGCAGCGGATGACCACACAAAAATACGAAATAATAATATAAATAATTGCAGCAATAAAAAAAATGCTAACTTTGTTTCACGATAGTGAAAAGCAAGATGTGTTTTTCGTCACCGAAAAACTCCGAATAATTTGTTAATACAAATCATTCACATCCTGCCCATTCCCTTTTTTAGAAGGGAATGGGGAAGAGGGAAACTCCGAAGTCGTTCCCCAAAACCGTCAAAAGAGATACAAAATGGAAAGAACCAAAACAGGCGGAAGGCCGAAACTTCCTGACGAAGAGAAAAGGCAATACTCCTTCCATGTTCGTTTGAACAAGGAAGAATACGACATAATGGAGACCCGCATAAAGCGGTCAAGATACGGTAGTCGTCGACAGTACCTATTAGAGATGAGCAAAGGAGCTACCATTCGACCAGAAGTGACCGAAGTGCAGCTCTTTGACAGACTGAAGGACATCTATATGGAGATAAACCACATAGGAAAAAACATCAATCAGATCAGCAGGAAGATAAATTCCATGGAATGTAATGTGCCTGGATCTGTGATAGAATATGAACTGAAGAAGTGCAATAAGACGATGGAAACGTGCAAGCACCAGACCGAGATTTTGGCCGAGATAGGACACAAAATAAGTAGTAAAGTATGATAGCTGTTGTCAAAACAGGAGATTACATAAGAGGCGCACTAAAGTATAACCTTGACAAAGTAGCCAGCCAAGAAGCCGAGATAATCGGCTCGGTTCATTGTATCTGCAATGGATTTGACGAGACAGGGAAAGACATTACGATAGAGCAGATCAACAGAAGTTTCACCCCCTACCTTCAAGCCAATAACCGGACCAAGAATGTAGTATTCAGTTGCTCTTTAAATCCACATCCAGAAGAAGCAAAGCAGATGGATAATGACACACTATTAGAGATGGCGCGCGATTACATGTCAGGAATGGGCTATTCAGAACAACCCTACATAGTGGTCAAGCATGAAGACATAGACCGCCCACATATCCATATCATCTCCTTGCGAGTAGATGTCAATGGAAAGAAGATCAACGACAGCATGGAACGTGCCAGAAGCAACAGGGTAAGACAACAATTAGAGAGCAAATATGGATTGATGAGTGTAACCCAATCCAGTATAGAGAGCACTAGAGAAGAGAAATCGGAAAGAATCAGTAAATACATAGAACGTAATAAGCTCACCAACGAGAGTGAGGACAAGCACAAAAAGAAGATAAAAAGCATTCTGACGTATGTCCGTGACTATTACAAGCCACAGGACATCAAAGAGATGAATAAGATCCTACGCCAATTTTCCTTAATTTGTAAGGAAATAGATGAGACAAACAACAAAGGACAACAGATAAGAGGAATCCAATATGTGAAGATAGACGGCAGTGGGAGAGAAGAGGGAAGAGCATATAAAGGGAGTCTATTCGGGAAAGAACAAACCATAGAAGGGCTTAAAACCTATTTTGCAATAAACAAACAATACGATAAAGAGAGGGAGAAAGTAAGGGCGGACATAAGAGAACAGATAGATAAGGAACTATCAACAAAAGAAGTCACATCCATATATGCTTTGGCAGCAAAATTACAAGAAAAAGCCATCAAGATGGATCTACATAGCAACGTAGAAGGTAGGCTAATGGGAGTGACGTTCATTGATAATGCGACAGGATATGCCATAAAAGGAAGTGAATTAGGAAAGGGATATGCTATATCATCACTTCAAAAGAAGACAGCAGAGGAAGACAAACCAATCCGTACAGAGCCAAGAATAGAACCTGTAAAACGAGACTTGAGACATGGAGAAACTGATATAAAGAAAAAGATAGAGGCATGTCTAAAAGAAGTAAAAGAAACATACAATCCGAAAGACATGGCAGAATTCAATTCTATTCTGTCCAACTATCATATCAAATGTTCAGAGATACAAGGAAAGACAAAGGCAGGAAAACCATTCAGAGGCTGTGTCTATTCTCTTATAGATGATGGAGGGAAAACGATTGGACATAACCATGCCGGTAGTCTATTCGGAAAGGAACATACCATCCACGGGTTAGAACAAAGGTTCAACAAAACCGACAGATTAACACCGTCGGAGTACAAAGCTGTCTTCACCACCTTTGCCCATCTCTACAATTTCCAACGGAAAGCCACCTTCTTCGAAAGCGATTTAATCTCGCAGTTATCCGAGAACAGATACGTAGAAGAGGCGGGCAAAAACAATCCTAATCTGAGCAGAACGGCATTAGCCGGCCTAGCCAAGCAATTCATAGCAGAGAAGAGAGAAAAGCTTCGAGAAATAGAAGAAAAGGAGAAATCATACATCCAACTTCAGATGCAATACTCAGTCAGATTTGCGACCCTGCTATCCGAGGAAAAGAGATACCGCTACTTCCAGATGTCGGACATCCATTATGATGGACAACGATTCATTAATACGAAGAATACGAAATATTCCTTCACATGGCAGGAGTTGGCCATGCCGATGAAAGAAGAAAAAATAACCCTTCATCCATTCCACACTATCCGAATTTTGAAGACAGAAAAGTCCGATAGCAGGCTAGGAAAGAAGGATAAGGAATTGGTCAAAGCCTTCGTAACCGGAGATTGGAGTAAAGTCGATCTGACAGATAGAAGAAACAATTTCTATCAAGTACAACAGTTATTGGGAGAAGCAGAAAAGAAGCAACTGCAGATCAAGCAGAACGATTCACAAGCCCAAAATCTGATGGACAGGTTCTCCATCCATGGCACAGAGAAGATGGTAGGAGAGATGTTGACGAGAGGAATAGTGATACTTCCGGCTACCACTAAGAATAATGAACGTACCTATGTAATAGGCAACAGCCAAAATCCGAAGAGTACCTATGTAGAGTTGCCTCCAGAAGTAAGGAAAGAACTAGATAAGATGAACTATGCCACCACGTTCTATCCGCACATACGAAAGTTCGTCTATGTTGGCAACAGTGACAAACTAACGCAGAAGTATAGAGTGACCGCCAATCTCACCACCGCGATGGACTATTCGGACGACAAGATGGCAGAAAGAATAATCGACAATGTAAACCGGTACAATCCGGAATTGGCGGATGAGATGCGTAAATATAAGAACAAGACGACAGACTATCGAGGCATGATAGATGTAGTTCTCCGTTATACCGGAGATAAGACTAAAGATTCGAAGATGGACTTCTTACAGGCCATCCGGACAAATGACGCAAAAACAATAAAGAGAACAATAACAAAAATCAAAAATTAACAATCAATGGCAAAAGAAAATGAAGAAGGATTAAGAAAGATTCTCGACTTTTCGAGAGCGATAGGAATCTTTTTCTATATCCTTAATGTTTATTGGTATTGCTACCCGTTTTTTAAGAGTATTATACCAGAGAAAGTAGTGGAGAAGTTGAATGTCTTTTTCACAGCGTTAAACGATAAGCTCGGACTGTTCGAAATACCGTACATAACGATTATCGGAACGATAGTTTTTATCACCCTTTACAATTGGGCAGAGAGAGGGAAAAAGGACGACAAATACGAAGTCCCATTTTTTATCTGTCCGATTATCGCTTTTTTGGAAAAGATGAATATCATCAAAAGAGATGACTATGTAGAGGAGGAGAACAACAACGGTAAAAAAGTAAGAATGAAGATGCGAGTGAGAAAAGAAGGCTGGAGCATTTTGTTATTTGGCTTATTTCTAATAATCATCTGTCCTATATTCCTATTTATGGGAGGAGGAATGTTCAAGTATTTCATCTATATCCTTCTAAGCGCCGGAGGTATCATGTATTTTATATATGGAAGCAACTATGTCCATAAGATGTACAGGAACCTTACAGGAGAAGACGATCCGAAGAACGACATACAAGAGACGTTTCTTCAATGCGAAACGTTGATGAACAATGAATATTCCGTTAACCTACGCACGGAATATAAATACCAGTCCAAGGTAAGAGAAGGATGGATCAACGTAGTGAATCCATTCCGAGCCACCAGCGTACTGGGAACACCGGGGTCCGGAAAATCGTATGCCGTCATCAATGAGTTTATTCGTCAGCACCTGTCCAAGTTCTTCACAATGTATTGTTACGACTTTAAGTTTCCCGATTTGTCCACGATCGTATATAACCACATGAAGTGGCATGAGAACGAGTTCTTGGCAAAATACGGAGTGCGACCCAAATTCTGCGTGATCAATTTTGACGACCCTCGCAAGTCATTAAGATGTAACCCTATTGATCCGAGATTCATGAATGACATCACGGACGCCTATGATAGTGCGTACACCATCATGTTGAATCTAAACAAGTCATGGGCACAGAAACAGGGCGACTTCTTTGTCGAATCACCTATCAACTATCTGACGGCGACCATCTGGTATCTGAAGGAAGTGGAGGGCGGTAAGTACTGCACATTACCACACGTGATAGAGTGGATCAACAGTAAATATACAGACTGCATTCCGATCATGTACATGAACGATAGTCTGGTCAATTATATGTCAGCCTTTTTCGAGGCATGGGAGGGAGGAGCCCAAGATCAATTACAAGGTCAGATCGCATCCGTGCGAATACCATTGTCCCGAATTTCATCCCCACAACTCTATTGGATCATGTGTGGCAACGATTTCACACTTGATTTGAATAATCCAGAAGAGCCGAAGGTATTGTGTGTAGGAAACAATCCAGAAAAGAAAGACATCTATGCGGCCGCACTAGGACTATATAACGGCCGAATCGTTAAGGTAATCAATAAGAAACATAAACATAAAATCTCCTTAATAATAGATGAGTTGCCAACCATGTATTTTAGGGGACTCGACAACCTTATCGCAACGGCGCGAAGCAACAAAGTGTCTATATGTCTCGGCTATCAGGACTTCACGCAGTTGATCCGAGACTACGGAGACAAGGAGGCGAAAGCCATCATCAATACGATAGGAAACCTGTTCTCAGGACAGGTGACAGGAGATACGGCCAAGAATCTCGAAGCCCGTTTCGGACGAAACAAACAGAAACGGAAAAGCATAAGCTATCAAGAAAATGGAGTGTCGACGAGCATTAGCGAGCAGAACGATACGATGATACCAGCAAGTAAAATCGCCACACTGACCCAAGGAACATTTGTTGGTGCGGTAGCCGACAACTTCGGAGAAGAGATATCCGAGAAGATATTCCATAGCATAATCAAGATAGACAACGAAGGAGTGCAGGCCGAAGAGAGAGCGTACCATCCGTTGCCGACTTTCTATTCATTCGACACGAAGGACACCATCGCCGAGATGAAGGAGATGATGGTGGAGTTTCTACGAAAAAGGGACAATTACGTCTTATTGATGGAATATAGGGACAAGATAAAGGATCTACTATCAGAGACAGACATACAGATGTTTCTTCAAAAGGTCTTTGCTGCTGAAGGCAGTAAGGAGAAACGAATATCGGAAGAGATAAGCCATGTCGGAGAAACGATCAAACAGCAGTTACTTATACTATCCTCCAATTTAGAGATTCAGAATGCGAAGATGGGATCGAGCGTAAGCGAAGAAGAATTTAGATCCAATTTCGAGAAGATGAAGAGGACCATTCTGGATTTCCTTTCTTTGGCAGAGATAAAGACATGGATCGAGAAGGAGTCGAAGAATTCAGAAGGCAATGAAGGAGCGATGACCATCAAAAAAACTTTAGGCGAATTTCTAAAGAGTATGAATGAATTGTCGTTTGAGAACAGGGCGCGAGGAATCAAGAATATTGAAAAATATATAGAGCCGTTGATGGATCACTTTGACGAAATACGTAAATTCAAAAAGAATCTTCAAGCCATCAGAGACAGATACATGCATCGTAAGCTTGAAGAAAATGAAGACAAGATAAGACAGGACATCAAAGGACTGATAGAAAGACAACTGAAGAGGATGGAAGAAGACGAAAGATTTAAAGACATATGGGAGCGTAGAGAATCCGCCACGTCCGGACAATAAGGGAAAGACGAAAATGGAAAAAACTGTGTCACAAAGGCACAGTTTTTTTGTGCCATCCAATGATAAGGATATAATATGAACAAAAAACAAAAACAAGGACATTACATATCCATATACGTTAAAAATATTATCTTTGAAAGATGAAAAAATGAGATGAAAGTCAATCTGGAAAAAACAACAAAAATGAAGAAAAAAATAAGTGAAAACATTATCCGGGAGATGGTGACCTTTAGGAAGAATATGGGATTCTCTAGGGAAATGCTTGCGGAGGAACTGGGCGTAATGCCGTGGGCGATCAAGAGGCTGGAGACAGCCTATACGGGCAATCTAACCATCTTTGTTGCCCTGTTGTGCTATTACAGACAAAAAGGATTCGACATAAATGCCTTATTTGAGAGAGGAGACGAAGGACCGGTTGTGTTCGATCCTGATATCTTTTAAGGTAAACAGACAAAATATGTCCATTATAGAAAACAATAGACAAAATATGTCTTTTATATAAACTTTATTACTATCTTTGAAACATCATAAATATGAAAGTAAATAATAATATATCCGTAGACAATCAAAATTTGGAGGACGGAAGTCTGAAGAAGAAAGAAAATCTTGGTACACAAACGGAATATCAAGAAAAAGTAGATAATGTCTCTGACATCAAAAAACAGATAGAGGAGGCAAAAAGGAAACAGGCTGAAGAGTTAGCCGAGTTAGAGAGAAAGCTTAAAGCAGCCGAAACGGATGCAGACAAGTTTAAAAGGACGACAGTTAAAGGTGCGGAAAAAGACGCCAAAAAAGCTGTAAAAGAAAAACAGAGGGATGAATCGTCCGAATTGGCACGAAAACCGATGATGATCATGTTGTTCCAAGCCTTCACTCATGGCTATGGGAATAAGATGGAACAACTAAAGGCAGGCGACCAAGCTAAGAATAAAATGCTAGCACAGTTGGATGCCGTAACCGTAAAAGAAGCTCTATCTAGGGCAATTAATGGAGAAGAGACAAATTCTCTCAAAGAGAATGAATCGTTCATCTTCCTTAGTCATGACGGAGATCAGAACAATGTCCGTATAATGCGGACGGATGAGGAGGTCAACCAATTTATCAAGAGCGAAGAATTGAAAGACATAGTAGATCGAAGTGTAAATGAAGCCGATAAACCAGAAAACGAAAGGACTATATCATATAGTTTCATAACGAACAGCGATTCGGCGGCCTTAGACAAGAAGATCGAAGAGAAATATGGGAATATAGAAGGATTAAGCCAAGAGGGCAAAATATCCTTACAACAAGAAATTATAAAAGACGAGAACTCCACCATACAAGGTACGGTAGGAAATACGGATCACTTCTTAAGTGCAAAGCAGTTGGAAACGATCCAAACTCCGGATTCTTTGGAATCGGAGAGACTTCTAAATAAGGAGTTGTTCACCGAGAAGGAAGTTTTTGAGCGTCTTGAGAGATATGGCTATAAAAAGGATACTATCTCAGCAGAGGACTTACAGAAGCTAAAGGAAGGAGAGAAAACAGGCCTATTAAAAATATCCGTCAAGACAGAAGAAGCGGAAATTACCAGTTTGGAAGCAAAATTTCGATTGGTGAGGACAAAAGACGGAAATACGAAGCTGATGCTTCATCCTGTCAGAAAGGAGTTGAATCTAAATGACCAGTTCAAGGGATATTCACTCACAGAACAGGACAAAAAGAATCTCCAATCGGTAGGAACAAGCGGGAAGGTAGTCAATTTAACAAGCAAGGATGGGCAGCAGTTACCATGTATTCTAGGAGTCGATAAGGACACCAAAGAATTGGTAGCCATTAACACAACCCGACTGAATATTCCTGACAAAGTTGCCGGAGTAAAATTAAAAGAAGAAGAAAAGAATATCCTTAAAAAAGGCGAACCTATCAAGCGAGACGACCTGATAGACAAGCAAGGGATAAAATATACAGGATGGATCATCATAAATCCCGGACAGAAGAGTCTGGACATCTCCAAAAAGCAACCACCATTGCAGATAGAGAAAGACTTCACCCCACAAGTGAAGGCGAACAATGACGGAGCCAGAACGGAGGAGTTAAAGACAGACAAGTCCACCACAATGGACAGAAAGCAAACGGAAAATAATGATCCAAAAGAGCAAAAAACAAAGAAAAAAGGAATGAAAATATGAAACAGCGATTGAAGATATTAAGTCTAATAATACTTTTCCCTTTTATAGCTTCATATTCACAGGGGTTTTATGGGAAGGTAGTAAAAATATTAGATGGGGACACCTTTGATATGCTCACGGAGAACGGGACGATCAGAGTCCGAATATACGGGATTGACGCTCCGGAGAAAAGCCAAGCATTTGGAAGGGTCTCAAAAGAATATCTATCAAAGCTTATAGGCGGAATATCTGTCAAAGTTCTTGTCAGCAACAAAGACAGATATGGACGATATATCTGCCGAGTATATTCCGAAGAGAAGGATATCTCTTATGAGATGTTGAAGGCAGGACTCGCGTGGCACTATAAAAGATTTGACAATAGTGAAAAGTATAGTCAGGCAGAGAAAACTGCAAAGACTAACAAGGTAGGATTATGGAAGGATTCCAATCCTATAAGACCATGGCAATATCGGAAAAAAAACTAAATACTTATATGATATGGAACAAGAACAAGAAAAGGAAAAGAAAGATTTTAAAGAAATCTTTTACGGTTCAGCCTACCGTAACGATACGCTCGTAAATTTGAAAACCGGAGAAACTCAAAATCTCCCGATTCCGTTTTACGCCATGCAACTGAAGAGAGACATGGTAGAAAAATTAACGACAAGTGAAGATGGAATGCTACATTTCAGCATCCATGCACGAAAGAACCAAGAGTTTGGAAAACCAAACTGTAATATTATTTACAACAAAAATTTCCTATCCGATGGAAAATACGTGGATATACATTCTATTAAGGACTTCTCTGAAGAAAGAGGATATGATGAAAGTGCCTGTTAATCCATACGGAGATATATGCCTCTTAATAAACACAAGAGGCGAAATTTTTCAGAATAACAGGGCACTGGAAATTACAGATCAGACATCCCCAAAGCTTGAAGGAATAGCCTTTGAGGTCAACAACGTCATGAGACAAAAGCAGCTAGACATTAAGAACGGCAAAGAAGTAAATAATTCCATTCAATATGTAGGAGCGGCCTTTGCCATCGACGCAATAAAAAAAGAGGGAACAACCCTCAAGAACGAATTCTATTCGGTAACGGTAGACCGAGAGAAGATAAAGGACATACCCGCCGACAATAACGGTTTTGTCCATATAGACATTCGGGATAGAAAAGACCCGAAAGAGGGAATGCCCACGCATTCCATTATAGCCAGCCCCAAATTCTATAACGGTTATCTGGACCAATATGTTGTCAAAGAGATGAAGATCAGTAAGGAAGACCTTCTGAATCCGAAATTGGCCATACCTAAAGAGATCACCACGAAGGAGGGAGAAAAGAAGACGGTAGAGACCATCGCATTGACATTGACTAGCAATAACAAGTTACAGCCGGACAAATATAAATATCCTCAGCTTCCAGAAGGCGTGGCGGTGCAGGCAACTGTATATGACGTCAATAAAGAAGATAGGATGCAAAAGATAGAGCAGAAGAAAGAGAAAAAACAGCTTAGAATTAGCTAAGAACCTAAATAATTCTACTAAATAATTTTGAATTCAAAATCAGGAGAAGGTCATATTAATGACTTTCTCCTTAACTCGAAACACAATGAAAGCAGAACAAATAAAAGACATTCTATTGGGGATAAACATGACAGACGCATATGATAAGTATGTGTCCGTATTAAAGCAAAACTTTAAAAGTGAAGAAAAATTACTCGACTATTGGAAATCGGATGAAAAGGTACACATGCAGGCAAACTGTATGAATGAGATCATTTCCAAAAAAGAAGAGCTAGAACGACTGATAAAGGAAACAAAGGAGTCCTTAGAAGAAGAGGATGGAATCGAAGATGCAAGTTATGCCATGTATTTGGCAGGAAAAGCCGAATTGTGGGTAAAGCTGACGGATAATGTAAAATCAAACCAAGAAATCTGGACCAAAGGTTACCAGATATGTAAAAAATGCCGATCCTATATGACGGAGGAAGATCTCGACGATTATTTTTTAAAAGAGGAGACAGGAAATATTATCCTCCACAGCATCTATACAGATGCGAAGAAATGTTTGGAAGCAATAGCTTTACAAATAGAAACACTATCCGAACTAAAGGATAAATCGCAAATAAACACATTAACTTTCGAAATATAGAACTGAAAAATATAGGATTGGGTTATGGAAAAAATAATCAATACACAAGAAGAGTTAGAGTTCGTACAACTCATGGCGAAAAGCCAAGATAAAAGTTCAAAACTTATATATTTCACAAAGGAATGTATCCAGTTTGACGGGAATGATTGTGCAATAAAGATTACCAAACCAATCACCAAAGATAAATTTATAGACTATCTAACAGAGGTAAAGAAGTTTGGCGGTTACTATAACCGCAAGACAAGATCCTTTGTATTTCACAAGGATTATAATGGCTACCATCCGGAGATACTAGCCAGATTATTTCATGGAGAGAGTTTAGATAGTATCTATCGAACAGGTTCTTACAATAAGAATGACTTCTCAGCCCTAATAAAAGAGAAGATGATAAGAGAAAATCTGAGAGGATCGGACCTTTTAGATCTTCAAGACTATGAGATCAAGATAAGACCCAATAAAGAAGAAACGGCAAGAATACAAGCTGTCAAAGGATATGATAAATATACCTCTTATGATATAGAGCGAAACGAAAGGATGTTAGGTTATCTTGTATTAGATCCCGAAGGCAATTATATCATAAGGACGAACCTAGTCTCTCAGCAAGAGAAGGATAAGTTCATACCTTTCGAAACTTCTTATAATTCCCTAACGAAAGTTAGAAATGAGTATTATTCTCTAACATATAGGGATATTAATCTGTTCTGTAAGGACTCCAAGAAGTTAATGCCGTTATTTAAGGAGACATGGCAAAACATCTCCAATACGGTAACCGATTCGGAGAAAAAAGACGAGATACAAAATCCTCAAGCCAAAGAGGACATCCACCAGATAAAGGAACAAGTTCAGATGACATTGGACTTTGGCGAAGAAAGGGATCAAAACAAAGAAAAGAAAATAACCATAAAAAATAACGGAGATGAAAGTAGAAATAATAGAAGAACTGATAAAGACGACAGTTCACGAAGAATATCCACTAATAGAGAGGACCTTTGGAGTTCAGTTAAACCTGATGATAAGGATGTTAACGGAAGTCTGGACAAGAAGAAAATATTCGAACGAGGAGATCATCGAGAGAATGAACAGCTATCTCATAAGGACGAACCGGCAGTTGATGGAAGCGGAGACAGAAGAAGAGAAGAAGGAGATAGTAGAAACGATGATACTCAATTCCAAAGGGCAGAGAATAAAGAGTCTGATAGAGGCATATCACAAGGAAATACCGAAGGAAAACCTTCTGACGTATTGTTTGGAGGCGCAGATAGCGTACGACAAGATGGAGGAAGCGATAATAGCCGACGGAACGGAAGAAGCAATGGCACAGTACATGGTGATGGAGCAGATTTCGTCGGACTTGTTGACGGAAGAAGAATAAAGAGAGAAAAACCGGAAGGGTTAAACGCTAATGCTTACCTCTGTAAAGAAAGTCCAAAAGTAGGAAGCAGAAGTGAAGTCTTCGAGAGAAATATAGAGATAATAGAACTGTTAGCCGACATTGTGGAGGTAAACAGGAAGGCGACAGAAGAAGAGAAGGAGAAGCTCTCCACCTATTCGGGATGGGGAGGCTATCTGGATAGCCTATATAAACAGAAAGAGCAGCGTTCGAGGATAGAGAATGCTTTAGATCGGATATCCAAAGTAAAGCAACATCAAAATCCAAAATTCAGGAAAGATGCGATGATGTCTTCCCTTTATTCCTCATCACAAAATGCGTATTTTACGCCTAATGAGATAATAGACTCCATCTATTATTTTGTCCAAAAAGCAGGATTTGAGGGAGGAAAAGTATTAGAGCCGTCCATGGGAACAGGAAGGTTCTTTAGCAGTATGGACAAAGCCCTCATCCAGAGGTCTCAATTAACAGGGATAGAGAAAGATGCCATAACAGGCATGATATCAAATATTTTATATCCGGAAGCAAACATTCAGATAAACGGTTTTGAAGAGACCCGATTGCCAAATAACTATGATTTAGTATTAAGTAATGTCCCATTCGGAAATATAAGTGTCTATGACGAAGAATGGGCTAACAAATCATCCATATATAAAGGAGCACAGACAAGAATACACAACTATTTCAGCATTAAGATGCTGGAAAAGACAGCACCCGGAGGACTCTGTGTGATATTAGCATCCAATGCCATAATGGACACGCCGTCCAATGAGATAATAAGAAAAAAAATTTCAGACGAAGCGGAATTTTTAGGGGCCGTAAGATTACCAAACAATACATTCCAAGCAACGGAAGTCACCACCGACATAATATTCTTGCGGAAGTTCAATGAAGGGGAGGCAAAGAATCAGAAAATTGACTTTGTCGAAACAAAGAAGATAAATCTGTTGAACCGCAATGATGAAAACATAGAATTAAGTCTGAACCAGTATTATGTAGAGAATCCATCGCGGATACTTGGTAAATTAGATTTAGGCCGAATGTATGGAGGCTATTCCATCACCGTAACGTCGACAGAAAATGTCGAAGGCATATCGCAGAAAGTGAAGAACTTCAGCGATGAAGTACTAAAAGACAGAATATTCGAGAAAAAAGGAAATGAAGAAAAAGAGTATGCGGATATCCTATCACGCATAAAAACAAAGGAGAATATAGAAGATAGGGACGGTTCCCTAGTAATGAAGGACAATAAAATCGGCTTTGTTGTCAGTCAATTTGACGAGACAGGCACCATGACCAAGTATCTGGACATGAGTGCACCCGTACTCAAAAAAGAAAATGTCAGGATCCTATCCTATCTTGAACTAAAAAACACCCTAGGTACTCTTATCCAAAACGAGTTGGAAGGAAAAGAGAAAGAGTCAGAAAAGACAAGGAAGGAACTTAATAGCACCTACGACAAGTTCGTAGCATTATATGGAAGCCTGAACGATAAGAAGAACGCCAATATATTCAAGGAAGACGTTGATTTCGTCAAGGTCAAGAACCTAGAGAAAATGGATGCTGACAACAAAGTTGTCAAGGCGGACATATTCCACCATTCCACTATTAGAAGAAAAATCAACTTAGAGGAGATCAATACACCACAATCAGCGATCAACGTCTCCTTAGCCGAGTTCGGGTATGTTAATACCCTATTCCTAGAGCAGAGAATAGGATCCGATTGGAAAGAGCAGACCGCCGACTATCTGTTCAGAATACCCGGAACAGAAAAATATGAGCTTCGTGAAATATATCTTTCAGGAGACGTCAAAACCAAGTTAGAAGAAGCGGAGAAATACCTATCGGAAGACAGGACGATCCAGAAGAACGTCGAGGAATTAAAGAAGGTCATTCCGGCGGACATACCAGCAGAACAAATATCCATACGCTTAGGTAACCGGTGGATACCGGACCAGATGTATGGAGAGTTCTTTAGAGAACTATTACAAAACAATAGCGGAAGTATAAAAGTATCTTATTCGGGATCCGAAGCAGACACTTACGATGTAAGCATACCATTATCAGAAAAGGACAATCCCTTATATTCGACGCCATATAAGAACACGCGAGAGGTCTTGGAAGCCGCCATCAATGACAAAACATTAATAATAAGGATGGAGAATGCCGAAGGAGACAAGGTTGTCAATAAAGAGCAGACCTGCATCGTCAATGATAAGATACGCGATATCCGAAGCAAGTTCCAAGACTGGATAATAGCAGACAGAACTAGAGCACAAGAAATACAGAAGATCTATAACAGCAGATACAACAGAACCGTGGTAACCAAATTTGATGGCAGCCATCTTAATTTTGAAGGCATCGCCATCACACCGAGACCACATCAAAAAGATGCGGTTTGGATGGTGATGCAGCGAAGAGGAGGCATCATAGACCATATGGTTGGAGCAGGAAAGACCTTGGTCATGGAATCAGCGGCGATGGAGATGAAGAGGACAGGCATGATCAAGAAACCATTACTGATAGGCTTGAAAGCCAATGTGCAGCAGATGGCAAATGAATTCCTACGATTCTATCCCAATGCGAATATATTGGCACCTACGGAGAAAGACTTCACCAAACAAAATCGGAGAAACCTACTATCCAAGATAGCAGTGAATGACTACGACTGTATCATACTTACGCATGACCAATACAAGCAGTTGGAGCATACCAACGAAATCAAGCGGGAAGTATACGAAGAGAAGATCAATGAGTTGGAATCAGCCATTCTCTTCCTAGAAAATGCAAAAGATAATCAAGGATACGGAACGGATGACCTCACCAAAAGGCAGCTGAAGGCATTGGAAAACAGGAAATCCAACCTACGGAGCAAGTTGAATAAGCTAACCCAACAAAATAATGTGGACGAAGGGTTCTGTTTTGAGAATCTAGGCTTCGATTTCCTGATGGTGGACGAAAGCCATAAATTCAAGAATCTCGAATATGCGACCAAGTACACAAGAGTGGCCGGGCTAGGAAACTCCACAGGATCCAAAGGAGCTATGCAGTTACTCTTTGGTGTACGCAGTATGCAGAAATTACATGGAGGAGACAACGGGGTAGTGTTTGCCTCAGGAACGACAATAACGAACTCCATAGTAGAGCTATATAACATCCTACAATACATGAGACCCAATGAAATGAAGAAGTTAGGCTTCAGTTCATTTGACGCATGGGCATCGAATTATGCAGAGAGAAGCACAGAGTTTGAGTTTTCCGTAACAGGAGAAATCAAGCTCAAGGACAGATTCAGAAAGTTCCTGAATGTACCCGAACTCTCCTTACAATATACGGAAATCACGGATGTGAGGAACGACAACAATCTGAAATTGAACAAGCCAGAAGCGAGGCTGCATCTCGTCAATATCCAGCCGAATGAGAAGATGCAAGAGGTCAATAGAGAGATTATAGAATTTGCCAAATCCGGTAAATCAGAGATGTTTGGATTACATCTGGACGACAAGGACACCTCCAAGATGTTGTTGGCGACCACGCTATCCGCCAAAGCTGCGATAGACCTAAGACTTGTCATAGAAGATTACGAAGAGAAGGAGGGAGATTCCGGTAAATTGACACAAGTAGTCAATAATGTGGCGGAAACATACCTCAAATTTGATGAACACAAAGGAACGCAGATGATCTTTTCCGATCTCATAGAGAATCATAATACAGGATTCTCAGTCTATTCCGAGATAAAAAAACAGCTCATAGAGAAGCATCATATACCAGCCGACCAGATAGCGGACATAAGGGATTACAATACCGATGTAAAGAGAGAGAATCTTTTCAAGGATATGAATAACGGTAATGTTAGAATCCTGATGGGATCCACTTCAAAACTAGGTACAGGAGTAAATGCGCAAGAGAGGTGTGTAGCCATCCATCATATAGATGTGCCGTGGACGCCCTCATCGTTAGACCAGCGAAACGGGCGAGGGGTGAGACAAGGCAATCAAATAGCCAAGTTATATAATGACAATAAATGCGACGTATATTTCTATGCAGTAGAAAGGTCATTGGATGCCTATAAATACCAGTTACTGGAAACAAAGTCGGCATTCATCAACCAAGTGAAGACGAATTCTGCACAATCCAGAGATTGTGTAGAAGGAAGTGGAGACGAGAACGAAGGACTATCCTATGCAGAGATAGTAGCCGTACTTTCCGGTAATCCTCTATTACTAGAGAAGAGCAAGGTGGACAGAAATGTGGAAGAATTGACCCGTCAAAGACGAGCCTTTTTAACGAACCTGAGTCAACAGAAGGACAACATAGAGACATTGCAGATCCGAAGCACCAAACTCACAAGATTGATAGAGGGGAATACGAAGGATAGGCAGAAGTTGAAAGAAAACGGTTTTGTCCAAGACAAACAAGGATTATATCCCATAACCCAAACAATCAACGGAGTAAAATTTGATAAAGCCAAAGAAGCAGGAGAATATATCACGAGGGAGTTCAAGGACGGAAATCCGATAAACATAGAAGGCTTTGGGATGAAATCAGAGGTTCATCTTGACCCGACAAATCTGATGAATCGAAGTGACCAGCTGATCTTAACCAATAGTGAAGGCAGGATACATTACTCGGTGGATTTCGACATCACATCCGATCCGACCCATCTCGGACAGATCTTCCGTAAATTACTCACTTCGGTAGAGACCAATGGCGTGTCCTATCAGAATAGCATGGAGGAAGTCAAACAGAAGCAAGAGTTGATGAAGGATGTTGACGTCAATGCCAAGTTCCCCGAAGAAGAGAAGTTGAATGGTCTTCTAAATAGACAGAAGGAGATAACCCTTGAATTCGAGAAGGAAGACCTAGAACAAAACGATTACGGAACAGGCAACGTAGACGAGAGCGAGATAACGGAAGAAGTAGAGGGTATAGAGGAATCAGAAGCAGAAGAAGTAGAAGAGCCTTCGGTTTCCTATAAAGGAGGGGAAATAGAAGAGAATGCCGCCTTCGATGCCGAGGGAAAAGAGTTTACGTTGATAGAGAGGACCTTTTCCGAGAAGCAAGGATTTGACTTCACAGGAAATGAGAAGATAGAAAATGCGGGAGACATAGCCTATCTCTTCCGAAACCTAGAAAACTCCTCAGTAGAGAATTCCTTCGGAGTATATCAGTCGAAAGAAGGAACAACGATCCAATACCTCACCACAGGAGATGACTCCCATACCATTGTACCTATTTCGGCGATGTTGCAAGGAGCCATAGCGATGAAAGCAGATTCGGTGACATTGGTCCATAACCATCCATCCGGAAGCATTATACCTTCTCAGATGGATAGAGATCTATTAGCCCACATGAAAAAAACATTTGAGGGCAGAAATATAAAAGTCAATGATGGAATCATCATTAATACCCGGTCAGGAAAATATAGTACATTCGGAAGCAAAGACGGGACGATAGAAGACTTCCGACCGGAAAAAGGAGAAAAGGAAATACCATATAAGGTAATGTCCTTTGACCGTCTAGTCTTCTCAAAGGAGTATTCTCCCGATAAGCTGGATAAAGTCAGGGACATCCAATCCATAGTGCGCTTCATTTCGTCACAGAGATTAGGAGAGAGAGATAAGATGGGGTATGTAGTATTAGACCGACAAAAAGGAATAGTAGCCAATCTCTTTACGTCCGAGACTAAAATCGACAAGAACAACTATAAGACCATATCCATGGAGATAGCGGATAAGAGTGTTCGGTTTGGAGGAGCGGCGGTAATTCTGTATGGTCGCTTTGAGATGGACAAAAGTATAGACTTGAATAAAGAAATAAAAAGGAATAGTGCAGACAAGATCGTTTTATGTGATATTATCCAACAGAATAAGGAGAATTCAAACTTCATAAGCTACTCAGATGAAGGATACCTATCACCAAACTACTTCAATAAAAAAGAACTCATAGAAGAGACGAAACCAGAGAAGGCAGAGAAAGAACAGAAACGGGAAGAGAAGGCAGAAAAGAAGGACAACAGCCCACAATCATATCTCATAACCGACGAGATGTTAAGTCATATAGGATCGTCTACAATAGCACTATCCATCAATAATTACGGAGCAATAAAGATAAACAACTACGCAATGAAAGGAATAATAGATCTTACGGTAAAGGCAGATATATTCATTCCCAAGACGAACCTTGACAAAATACAAGATAAAACCATCTATGTGACAAATAACAAGGTCACGAATAAGGAAGGCGAGGAGATTGGCAAGATGCTAAAGGTAGACATACCGATGCGAATAAAAGACTATCAAACGGACCATCAGAACCAAAGGGTAGGAGTAGCAAGCGAGAAAGAAGGAAGTATCCTCTTTAGCGTATCAACAGATAAGATAAAGAACATACCGCCAACAGAAAACGGCAATATATTCTTGTCTATCAAGAAGAACAGAGAAGGAGAGATGCACGTCTATCCGACAAAAGTTCTTTATTCAAATGCATTGACAGGAATAAAAGACTTTTATGTCAGGAAAGATATCTTGATGAATTCGAAAGACGCGACCATCAAGATAAACAAAGACGGTAACATACAACTAGACAAAGCCGTAGTAGGGAAGAGCATCACATATCCACCGAGATATATAGAGCATCCAGAGCAGAAGCAAGAGAAAGAACAAAAACAAGAAGTGAGAAAAAACAAAGGAATGAAGATATGAAATACTCATTTGACGAATTAAAGAGGAAAATAAGCATAATAGAGATAGCCGAACATTACGGCTATCAATATCAGAGAGGAGAGGGAGTTCGGGTACCGGTCTACCGCCATGAAAACGGAGACAAGATAGGAATCTTCAATCCCCAAGATTCCTATCAACAGCGATATTTCAACATGCAGGACGGAACAGACAAGGGGAGTCTATATAACTTCGTCAAGAATAGGCTATCCAACGGGATAATAAACAATCCTCTTTCTTATCCGGAAAGCAATGACGAAAATGCAAGCATCAATGCCGTACTTCATAACTATCTCAATGTCCCATTGATCACACGGGAGAAGAATAGGCAAAACATAGCATTACTACGTAGACAATTATGTGGAGAAGAAGAGAAGGTAGATTATCAAGAGCAGCTTGGGAAAATAGAACACAAAGAGTTCTTCTATGCAAGAGGCATAACAGACAAGACCCTTCATTCCGAGTTGTTCAAGGATAGAATATTTAACATCAAAGGAGAGTACAGCATTGGTTTTCCTCTCTGGAACGAAGACAAGATAGTAGGATTAGAGAAGAGGAATAGAGATGTAAAGAAGTTCTATACCGGGTCGGACAAAGCAAATGGCATCTGGCATTCCAACATACCAGAAAAGATACAAGCCGTCTTTGTAGCAGAGACACCATTAGACTGTATAGCCCATCGTCAGTTAAAAGGAAATGACAACACATTGTACATATCCTTTGGCGGCAATCTGTGTGCGACACAAATTCTAACGATAAACAAACTCTTGAATGCAAACAGAGAGAAGATAGATGCGAACCGATTCAAGTTTCTATTAGGATCGGACAACGACAGCGCAGGGGCGAGCTATGACCTAGCATTTCTGAGAACGCAGATATCCTTACAAGGGAATATCAGTGAACAGATGTTCAGCAAAGACATGGAAATTCAGAAGTTTGAGATCAGATATAAGGAACAAGGAAGTTATACCAACGCCTTACAAATGAAAGAATTGGTGAATTCAGATGTAAAGATAGAGGAGAAGACGGGAGAAGAAGGCCAAAGAATCGTGATAGAATATCCGAATAATATGTTTGCAAAGCGATCGCTATGCGAAGCTATGCTAAGGACCCACCGACTACCATTTACGCAGTTGGAAAAAGCGGTCATGAAGGATTGGAACGACGATGTGATGGTATTGAGGGAGATAAATAAGAACAGGCAGGACAAAAAACTGACCTATACAGAATTCGCAAGTAACAAAGAATCGTATATGAGGGATTGTTCCCTCTTTGAACAAAAGAGGCTAGAACAGAAAAAAACCGTCAAAATGTAAAAAATGACGATGCTACTCTTTCTCAAGAACAGCACCGTCAGACGGTTCCAAAAAAATTTAAAAAATATTGAAGTCGACTAAAATCCACATTCGAAAAAATCGAATAATAAACCTTAATCAATAATAATGAGAACTCTCCTTTCACAAGGAGAAGAACCGCCTTTCTTCTATTTTTTATCTGGAAATTTGAAGTTTACCTTGTTCTCTTCGAGGACAAGGTAAGCATCGAATTTTTTGCCGGA
>JALNVE010000007.1 GCA_023227695.1 Paludibacteraceae bacterium | reverse complement strand
TTCAAAACATCTTAAACTCGAGACCGAGGAAAAGATTAGGGTATATGACTCCTTTACAAAAATTTAAACAATTGACAAACTTGGATTTAAATGAGGTTGCATTGTCCGCTTGAATCCAGCTTTCTTTCTAGTTTGCAAATGGTCTGAAATTCTGTTAAAACCTACGGATTAAACGGATTGAAACAAAACCCTTTTAGCAAATATCATTTTTTTTATTATTTTTTTCTGTTTGTAACAATTTTTAAGATCAAAGCAGTATTTAAGAAAAATAATGCAATAATTATGGATTTATACTAATTGATTAAAAAGAATTTTATACTTTTGCAAAGTTTGATATTTCTCAAATGTAGAGAGACGATTTTTGTTTGACATCTGCATATAATAGAAAATGAAACTTGTTCGAGTGCAGAATTCGAACTTTTATTAAAATCTGATGTAACTGCTTGATTGGTAATGAGATAGCCGATTTTGCAGGATTAAAAGATATTTCTAAATTTTAAATTTTATCCCTGAAATTGTTTGTTTTTTTTCGGAATTTTAATCCATGTGATAGAGATTAAACACTCGTCTCTACTTAAACCGAGAAATCCTTGAAATCTGTGGTTTTTTTAAAGTAATTGTTTTAATTTTATGGTCCAAAATAATGGATCAAGTAAAAACCACTTTAGTAGGCTAAATTAAGGATTAATCTCAAAAAAAGTGGACGTAATAAAATATCTAGCTATCTCAGACAGAAATGAAATGCGTATAGGGTGTCACCCTCTGGAGACGGAACGTCAGCTAAGAAATTAGTGCATGCTCATCTCCCAACCAATAGGTATAATAAAAACCTATAGTTATAAATTTAGATGATCTAAAATAAAAAGAAGCAGTGTTCATTAATGGTAAAAAAACTATCCATGCACTTTTTTACTTGATCTGTCTAAGTAGGAGTTTTTTAACATCAACATCGTTTAGTATTAATCAATTTTTTCAATATTGTCAATTTCATGAAATTTTTCAATTTACTTTTTTATCTTGTGGGCATTGTTTTGCTGCAATCTTGTGCCACCCCTAATGTGGCCTATTTGCAAGGTTTGGAACCCGAGCAAAAAGAGGCGATAGCAAACGATTTGAATATCAAACTTCGTCCGGAAGATAAAATTATGATCACGGTCAATAGTCAGGATCCGTTGCTTACCAATATGTTTAACTTGAATTACGTTACCAGACAGATGGGAACTTCAAATCTGTCGGCTCAAGCCATAGTGGGTTATACTGTCAATTCAGAAGGAAACGTCGATTTCCCTGTTTTAGGAGCGGTTCATGTGCAGGGCATGACCAGAGATGAGGTGGCTGCCCACATCAAAAAAGAGCTGATGGATAAAAACTTGGTGAAAGACCCTGTGGTTTCCGTAGAGTTTATGAATTTGGCCGTATCTGTCTTGGGTGAAGTGGCCAGGCCAGGGCGTTATAGTATAGAAAACAACCGCATCACACTTTTTGATGCTTTGAGTATGGCGGGCGATTTGACCGTCTTTGCCAAAAGAGAGAATGTTATTGTACAGCGTGACGAGGATGGAAAAAAGGTGATTTACCGTATCAATCTCAATTCAGGTAAGGATCTCTACAACTCTCCAGCTTACTATCTACAACAGAACGACGTGGTTTATGTGGAGCCTAATTCTACAAAAGCTCGTCAGGCAACTGTCAACGGAAATAATCTCCGTTCTACTTCGTTCTGGATGTCTTTCGCATCTCTTATGATTACTATTATTGTCCTTGTAACTAAAGATTAAACTATATTCTATGCAACCTCAAACTGGAAATGTAAATTCCAAACAACCACAGAATGATGATTCTCTTCGCATTCAAGATATATTCTATATTTGCCTTGCCAAGTGGCAATGGTTTCTTATCTCTGTAATGCTTGTTTTAGGTGTGGCAGTCTTCTACTTGTTACGCACACCTGCTGTCTATACCCGCACCGCTTCCGTACTCATAAAGGAAGATTCGAAGGGAAACTCCGTTTCGTCAGATATGGCAGATTTCTCTGACTTAGGGCTTTTCCAGTCGGGCATCAATGTGAATAATGAATTGATTGCCTTCCAATCTCCAGCTCTGATGATGGAGGTGGTAAAACGCATGAATCTGGATGTGAATTATTATCTTCCAGGTCTTTTTCATAAGAAGGTAGCCTATTGGGACACCTTGCCAGCAATCGTTTCTTTTATAGACTTTCCTGATAATGAATCGGCTTCGTTTAAATTGGAAATCCTTCCGAATGACTCTGTTGTTTTATCGGATATTATCAGAGACGAAGATAAATTCGAGAATGTAAAGGGTTTTTTAAGCGATACCATCCAGTCGTCGTTGGGTTGTTTATGCATAGAGCCTACTGTAAAATACCAAAAAGGAACACCTCATACGCTTTATGTTACCAAATCGAAGTTGAAAAGCACGCAAGAAGATTATTCTAAACGTCTTTCTGTACTTTTGGTAGACAAGAAAGCATCGGTTATCAATCTTTCGCTCGACGATCATTCCATACAGCGGGCTGAAGATGTATTGAGCACACTGATTGCCCTTTATAATGCCAATTGGGTAAAAGACAAGAACCAGATAGCCATCAGTACCTCACAATTTATCAACGAACGTCTTAAACTGATAGAGCAGGAGTTGGGAACGGTAGATGATGATCTATCATCCTACAAAAGTAAAAACTTGATTCCCGATGTGCAGGCCGTTTCAGATATGTACATGAAACGTAGCAACGATGCCAACAATCAGATTCTTGCCCTCAATAATCAGTTGTACATGACCCGTTATGTACAGAGCTATCTGTCAGATATGGGCAACAAAATGCAGTTGATTCCTGCCAATTCAGGCATAGAAAACCCCAATTTGGAGGCGCAGATTTCAGAGTACAATAAACAGCTTTTGCAGCGTAACAGTGTGGTGGCCAACAGTAGCGAAACCAATCCGCTGGTGGTCAATATGGACAGTACATTGGCCTCTTTGCGAAAGGCGGTGATGCGTTCCATTGCCAACCAAATAGTTGCTTTGGAGGCGCAGATTTCCAGTTTGGAACATTCCGAAGAGGAGAATATCTCACGCATTGCTGCCAATCCTAATCAGGCAAAATACCTTTTGAGTGTAGAGCGTCAACAGAAGGTGAAGGAGTCTCTCTACATCTTCTTGCTGCAGAAACGTGAGGAGAATGAGCTATCGCAGGCCTTTACCGCCTACAATACACGCATCATTACACCTCCAGATGGCAAGATGATTCCAACGGCTCCGGTACGCAAAAAGATTGTTCTGATAGGATTGATTATCGGACTGATGATCCCTGCTGCCATTATCTATCTGAAGGAGATGATGAACACTACTATACGTGGCAGAAAAGATCTAGAGAAGCTCACCGTTCCGTTTTGGGGAGAGATACCTCTCTTGTGGAGTGGAGAGAAGAAAAAATGGTTCAGTAAGCCTGAACATACCGAGAAGTTGATGTTGGTGGCCAAAGATAACCGAGATGTGATCAATGAGGCCTTCCGTGTGGTTCGTGCCAATCTGGAGTTTATGACAGAGTCTAAGTCGACTGGTAATGTATTTCTAATCACCTCCTTTAATATTGGCAGTGGTAAGTCTTTTATCTCCATGAATTTGGCCAAGAGTTTGGCTATCAGTGATAAGAAAGTCTTGGTAATCGATGGCGATTTGCGTCATGCAACCGCTTCGGCTTATGTTAATTCGCCGATAAAGGGGTTGAGCGATTACCTCAACGGCAAAGAGAATCAAATCGACAAACTGTTGGTCTCTTACGTAGATTGTGAAAAACTGAAGGTGTTGCCCGTCGGAACCATTCCACCCAACCCATCGGAGTTGTTGATGAACGATCGTTTCAAACAGTTAATCGATACGCTTAGATCTCAGTTTGATTACATCCTGATAGACTGTCCTCCGGTTGAGATTGTGGCAGATACCCAGATCATAGAGAAACAGGCAGACCGTACCCTCTTTGTGATTCGTGCTGGTATATTTGAACGTACTATGTTGCCAGAATTGGAAGCTTATTACAAAGAGAACAAGTTTAAGAATATGGCTGTTGTTCTGAACGGAACGCATGGTATAGGCAACCGTTATGGTTACAATAAGTATGGCTACCATTACGGTTATAGATACGGCTACAACTACGGCTATCACTATGGCAGTAAAAACAGTTACGGCTACAACGACTCCTATAGCCAGAAAACCAAGATATAATATACTTTTCAGGTAACACAGATAAGTTAAAACACGAATTAGCACGAATTATTTAGCAGACGTTCTGTCTATTATTCGTAAAATCCGTGTCATCTGTGGTGAAAATATATTCATTCAATTTCTGGTTATAATAATTTATTTCCATTCGTTTGATTCGTAGCGATAAAAGTCTCCTTATTTTATCTTATAAAAATGAATTTTTGGCCGTTTAGTAAGAGATACTCCCTTGCACAAAGTGGAGTGTTGCAGGGCTTTTGCGACATGCATGCCCATATCCTTCCTGGGGTGGACGACGGTGTTCAATCCATACACGAGGCTCTTGAGATGCTTACCCTATATGAACAATTGGGTATCAGAAAAGTGTATCTCACTCCCCATATTATGGAGGATATTCCCAATGCTGTTTCGCAGCTCAAGGAAACTTTTATCGGTTTACAGTCTGCTTGGAAAGGCTCTGTAGATTTGTCTCTCTCTGCCGAAAATATGTTAGACAATCTTTTTTATAAACGTTTGGAAGAGAATGATCTGTTGCCCTTTGGAGAAGAACGAAATCAACTTTTAGTAGAAACCTCTTATTTTAATCCGCCACAACACCTGTATGGGCTGCTTGGCCAGATAAAATCAAAAGGTTATTTTCCTGTGCTTGCACATCCTGAGCGTTATGTTTATATGTCAGAAGGAGACTATCATAAATTAAAAGAGATGGGTGTACTCTTTCAGTTAAATCTATTTTCTCTGCTTGGAGCGTATGGAAAACTTGCCAAAGTAACAGCACACCAACTTCTTTCCGAAGGATTGTACAACTTCTGTGCAACCGATATCCATGACAAAGATTCGTTTTTACACTATATCAACGTCTCAGATTTGACGAAAAAAGAACTCGATCAAATCCAGATGCTTTTCTAAATAACTAAGGAAACTAAAAAAGAAGCTACAGATTATTCTATTATAAGAAAATAGAATACAGATTAAAATGATGCGGTGTACATAGTCCGAAATTAAAAAATATCTGTATAATTACTGTGAAGCGGAATAATTTGTGAAGTTTTAAAGACCCATATGATGTGCAAAATTTCATTTATTGAAAAATGTTAAGCTATGCAGATACAATATTTAATTAATATTATTTGAGTATAATATAAAATTGTTCATTATTAATATTTAAATATAAATTTTATAGTGTCAAATACTTCAGAGAATAGTAAACGAATTGCAAAAAACACTTTGTTGTTGTATGGACGAATGTTATTATTGATGGTAGTTTCGTTATATACATCACGTGTTATTTTACATTCATTAGGTGTAGTTGATTTTGGTATATACAATGTAGTAGGAGGAGTAGTTGCCATGTTTTCAGTTCTGTCAGGCTCTCTTTCTGCTGCCATTACAAGATTTATTACTTTTGACTTAGGAAAAGGTGATTTAGAGGCTTTGAAAAAAACTTTTTCTTCATCTGTGACTATTCAAATAGGTTTAGCTTTATTAATTATTGTGTTGGCTGAGTTTGTTGGCGTTTGGTTTCTGAATAATAAAATGGTAATTCCAGCAAACCGACTTTTAGCAGCCAATTGGGTCTTGCAATTCTCAATTTTAAATTTTGCTATTTATTTAATAAGCGTTCCATACAATGCAGCTATTATAGCACATGAAAAGATGTCTGCATTTGCTTATATAAGTATCATAGAGGCTATTTGGAAATTAGTCGTTGCATTTCTTATCGCAAGAACTCCTTTTGATAGATTGATTTTTTATGCGTTTCTTTTGGCTGTTATTGCTGTAGCCATTCGTATTATTTATGGCTATTATTGCAACAAGCACTTTGAGGAGTGTCATTATCGGTTTATTTGGGATAAAGAATTGTTGAAGAAAATGTTTTCTTTTGCAGGATGGAATTTTTTAGGTGCAGGTTCGTCTCTACTTATGAATCAAGGAGTAAATGTATTAATGAATCTCTTTTTTACAGTTTCTATTAATGCAGCAAGAGGTGTCGTTTTACAGGTTGATAATGCTATTTTAGGATTTGTAAATAATTTTATGATTGCTTTAAATCCTCAGATAACGAAGAATTATGCATCTAATAATATGGATTATATGTATAAATTAGTATGTAGGGGATCTAAGTATTCTTATTTTTTACTTTTCTTTTTTGCTTTACCGATTATGTTAGAAGCAAAACCTTTATTACAATTATGGTTAGGTATTGTGCCTGATTATTCTGTTCAATTTTTGAGATTAACAATACTCTTATCTTTGCTTTCTGTGATATCAAATACTCTTGTAACTTCTATGTTAGCTACAGGAAATATAAAAAAGTATCAAATTATAGTAGGCGGTACTGGTATGCTAGTATTCCCTTTAGCATATTTAGCTTATTACTTAGGTTATCCTCCGGCTTCTGTTTATATTATAAATTTTGTGATTTTTTTATTGCAACTATTATACCGCCTTTTTTTATTAAGAGATATGATAGGACTACCTATTCGCATGTTTGTTAATGAAGTCTTGTTTAAAGTTGTGTTGGTAACAGTTTGTGCATCAGTTATTCCGGTAATTGCTTTTATCTATATAAATTCAGATTTAGTCTTGCTTAAGTTTTTTGCACTGATTTTTATTAGTGTTATATGTACTTTAATTTCTATTTTGTTAATAGGAATGAAAAAGACTGAAAGAAAATTTGTCTTTGAAAAAATAACTGATTTTAAAAATAAATTTATAAAAAAATGAATTTAAAGTCTTTAATAAAAAAAGGATTAAATATAATATTTAGTAAACGTACTATTCATGTTACGGCTAATGTCACTAAAATGGCACCTTCTGATTTGTTGAAGGGTAGATGTGCATTGATAACAGGTGGTACTAGTGGAATCGGTTTGGCTATCTCGAATGCAATGTTAGATGCAGGTGCGGATGTTATTATAACAGGACGTAACGAACAAAATTTAAATGAGGCATTTAATCAGTTAGTAAATAATAATATAGATAGAGAAAAACGTGTGTTTTTTGAAATAATGGATATTAGAGATGTAAACTCTTTTGATATTCATTTTAATAATATATTAAAAAAAATCGGTAATCGTAAGATTGATATTTTATGTAATAATGCAGGTGTTCAGTCTGGTGTATTTGGCAAAACTTCAGAGCAACAATTTGATGATGTGTTAGCAACAAATCTGAAAGGAACATATTTTTTGTCTCAAATTATTGCTAAATATATGGTTGATAATAAAATAGAAGGTAATGTTTTAAATATAGCTTCATCAAGCAGTTTAAGACCGGCTAATAGTCCTTATATTCTTTCAAAATGGGGTATAAGAGCATTAACAATAGGTTTGGCCAAGACTCTGATTCCTCATAGGATTGTAGTAAATGGAATTGCTCCAGGACCGACAGCTACAAAAATGTTAATAAAAGATCCTAATCGTGGTATTGAAAATCCTAAAAATCCGTTAGGAAGAATGTGCACTACTGATGAAATTGCTAATATGGCGGTAATTCTTACTTCTGGAATAGGACGCTCCATTGTAGGAGATATTGTTTATATGACAGGAGGTGCAGGTATTATTACTTTTGACGATCTTTCTTATAATATTTAAATATGGATGTTAATCATTATTCAGTAGAACGAAATGTTCTGTTATTAATTGCGTTGTTAAAAGCAAATAATATAAAAAAAGTAATTGTTTCTCCAGGGGCTACTAATGTGAATTTAGTTGCCAGTTTACAACATGATGAATTTTTTAGTTTATATTCATGTGTAGATGAACGATCTGCTGCTTATATGGCATGTGGAATGTCTGCAGAGTCTGGAGAACCAGTAGTCCTGAGTTGTACAGGAGCAACTTCTTCAAGAAATTATTTACCAGGTTTGACGGAAGCTTATTATAAGAAATTACCAATTCTTGCAGTGACATCTTCTATGTTGACAAGTCGAGTCGGTCATTTATTTGCTCAGGCTACAGATCGTTCAAATCCTCCTTCTGATACGGTAAAACAATCTTTTTTAATCCAAAAAATCAAAGATTCTGAAGATGAATGGGATTGTACTATAAAAATAAATCAGGCAATATCTTTGCTAACATTAAATGGAGGAGGTCCTGTTCATTTAAATTTAGAAACGTGTGGTGGTAATAATTTTTCTATTCAATCATTACCTCTTGTCAGAAGAATTAAAAGAGTTGATGTTAATGATGAATATCCTAAATTAATTAATGGAAAAATTGCACTTTTTATATCTTCTCATAAAAATTTTTCTGATAAATCAACTCATTTAATAGAACGTTTTTGTGAGCAGTATAATGCAGTTGTGTTATGTGATCAAACAAGTGGATATAAGGGAAAATATAAAATACTTTCAGCACTTTCAGCATGTCAAGAGCATGGTGATTTATCCTTATTAGAGGTTGATTTATTGATACATATTGGAGAAGTTACTGGAGATTATTATACTACCGGTGTAATATTACCTAAAGAAGTTTGGAGAATTAGTGAAGATGGAGTATTTCGTGATAGATTCAAAAAAATAACATATTTGTTTAATATGAAAGTAGATGATTTCTTTTTATGTTATATAAAAGATTCATTAAATATAATAAATATTACTTATTATCAATCATTTAAAGAAAGAGATGAGAAAATTCGTTCGTTAATTCCGAATCTCCCTTTTTCAAATATTTGGATAGCTCAAAATTTATATAAATCTCTACCTAAGAGTTCTGTATTACATTTGGGTATATTGCAACCATTAAGAGCTTGGAATTTTTCACCGATAGATGATTCTATTTTTTCTTATTGTAATGTGGGTGGTTTTGGTATAGACGGTAATTTTTCGACTTTAGTAGGTGCATCATTGGTAGATTCTTCTAAGTTGTATTTCGGTGTTGTTGGAGACTTATCTTTTTTTTATGATATAAATATTATTGGAAATAGAAATATCGGTAATAATATCAGATTACTTGTAGTAAATAATGGTAAGGGGGTTGAGTTTAGAACTTATAAACATGGTGCCTCTATATTTGGAGAGGATACTGATAAATATATAGCAGCTTCAGGTCATAATGGTAATAAATCAAATAAACTTGTAAAGCATATCTCTGAAGATTTAGGTTATAAATATATATCTGCAGATGATAAAAAAACATTTGCAGATTGTCTTATTGACTTCACTTCTCCAATGATAAATCAATCAATAATATTTGAAGTATTTACAGATACTAAATCTGAGTATGAAAGTTTAAAATTATTAAGAAACATTGTGTCTGATGAGAAGTTCTCTTTGGCGACAGTTAAGAATGTTGTCAAAAATATTATTAAAAAATAATAGATATTGTAATGAAGATAGGCATATTGACATTTCATATAGCTTGCAATTATGGTGCTGTTTTACAGTGCTATGCTTTGCAGGAGTATTTTAAAAGTTTAGGTCATGAGGCCTATGTGATAGATTACCGTAATAAATTTATGGTAGATGTCTATAGGCCGATTAGACATACTCTAAAATACTCTATACTTAGATTTTGTTTGAGAACTTATAAAGAGAGGAAATTAAGAAGGAACTTGTTCAATGATTTTATTGAAGAGCATCTCAATTTATTGCCACTTCAAGACGGATGCATACCATCAGAACTTGATTTATATGTTCACGGCAGCGATCAAATTTGGAACCCCAAATTATTGGGGGGATATGACTTCATCTATTTTGGAGTCTAC
Source organism: Paludibacteraceae bacterium (assembly GCA_023227695.1). GTDB lineage: Bacteria > Bacteroidota > Bacteroidia > Bacteroidales > Paludibacteraceae > RGIG10190. The sequence continues at coordinate 21,255 of JALNVE010000007.1, read as the reverse complement.
AATGTAAAAGAAGGGGCTAAAAGAATTAGTTATGCAGCGAGCTTTTCTAATAAAAATTTGAATCAGCACGACTCCTCTTCTTTCTCTGAAGGATTAAGACACCTTGATGGTATTTCTCTCCGAGAGAAATCATTAGTTGATGTCATATATTCTTTAACAGAAAAATCCATCTCTTGTGTTGTGGATCCAACAATACTTGCAGGTAGGTCAGTCTTCGATAAATTTGTTTCCAATTTGGATCCCATCCAAGAGAAGTATGTACTTGTTTACTTAATTGGACCAGGAGCCAAAGCTTTGCAGGCTGCGAAAAGAATCTCTGAAGAGAAAAATCTGAAAATCAAAATTATTGGTTATTCCGGTGGAGGGGAGATAGTCAGTGTACCTGAATTTATTTATTATTTCAAGTATGCGTCTTATGTAGTATGTACATCCTTTCATGCCACGGTATTTTCTATTCTCTTCAAAAAGAATTTCTATAGTTTCATATCAGGAACAGATGGTGACGAAAGATTATTTTCTCTTCTCGAACCTCTGGGGTTGAAGGATAGGGCTATAAGCGAATTACCGTCTTCAATAGAGAATCTTGATTACGATGGTATTGATGCCCGTCTGGAAGATGTGGTAAAACAGTCAACCCCCTTTTTATCTAAATTCTTATGATTCAAAACCCAAAAATATCTGTGGTCATACCAGTCTATAATGTTGCTAAGTACATCGAACGGTGTGCTCGTAGTTTAATGGAGCAGACTTTGCAGGAGGCGCAATATATATTTGTGAATGATTGTTCCACGGATAATAGTTACGAAATGCTTCAAAGCGTTATACATGAATATCCCCAGAGGAAGGAGCAGGTGGAAATATATACTAATGAAACTAATGCAGGTTCTGCTACTACAAGGAATAATGGTCTGCTTCATGTGAGAGGCGAATACCTGATGTTTTTAGATGCAGATGATTGGTTTGACACTGATGCTCTTGAGAATGTCTATTCTTTCATTAAATGGGGTAATCTTGATATATGTTATAGTGATACTATTAGTGAATACGGGGACGGAAATCAGATAGTAACTAAGCAGCCTGAATATAATTCTTTGGAAGAGACCCAAAGGGCAATGTTGCGTATAAATATATCAACTCAGCCTTGCAATAAGGCATACAGATGGGAATTCGTCAAGAAAACAGGAGAAAAGTTTGTTGATGGAGCAGATATGGCTGAAGATAAAAGCTTAAATATACGCTTGTTTCTTAAAGCGAAAAAAATAAGCTACTATACTGGAGAACCTTTTTATCATTACAACCTTGAAAATGAGAACAGTATATCTCATTTTCAAGAAAACGAAGCAAAGTTAAGGAAGAATTTTTGTGCAAGCAAAATGAATTATGAGGCAATAGAAAAGACAATAAAGGCTTTAGGGCTGGAGGAGAAATATGCGGAGGAACTGTTGCTGCTTCAACTTGCTACAAGAGGGTACTTATTAAAATTGTGTACCAAGAAATCCTTGCATGAATGGATGAGTCTATATCCTAGTAGCAACAAAGAAATATTTAGACAAAATTATTCTTTGAAGAATAAAATATTGTTATGGCTCCTAAGTATTGGTTTTTGGTATCCTTATTATTATTTGAATAAATGAAAAATATATCAAACATTCACGACTGCTACGGCTGCGGCGTATGCGCTACGGTATGCCCACAGAAAATAATCGACATTTCTTTGAATGCCGATGGCTTCTATGAGCCACATATTTCAGATGAGGCAAAATGCACAGATTGTGGGCTATGCCGCTGTGTTTGCTCTTATTGTGATGAGGGGCTTTCTTTGAAGAACCCTGAAATCTATAGTTATGCAGCATGGAGCAAAGTGCATGCAGTTCGTCGTAAATGCTCTTCTGGTGGTGTAGGCTTTGAGGTTGGTAGGACTTTGATTAATGAGGGTTATAAAGTATGCGGTGTTCGATATAATGCAGAAAAGAACATTGCTGAGCATTATATTGCCACAACTGTTGAGGAACTTATACCTTCTATCGGAAGCAAGTATATCCAGAGTTATACCGTCGATGGCTTTAAGGCTATTGACTGCAAACAGAAATATCTTGTTACGGGCACGCCTTGCCAAATAGATTCTTTACGCCGTTATTTGCAGTTGCGTCATAAAGAAGAAAATTTTATTTTAATGGATTTCTTTTGTCATGGTGTGCCTTCTATGTTAATGTGGAGAATGTATTGTTCCATGGTGGAGGATAAAATAGGTAAGATATCATATGCTTCTTGGCGTAATAAGCAAACAGGTTGGCATGATAGTTGGGCGATGGGAATAGACGGAGAAGAGCATGGACAGGAGGTGAATTGGCATGATTCTTATAGTTCGTTGCTAAGAGAGAGGAGTTGTTATCTGCAATCTCGAATGTCACAGGGTGATGCTTTTTATGCTTTGTTCTTGGGCAACTGCTGCCTAGGAAAAGCATGTTATGAGCATTGTAAATTCAAATACGATCATTCTTCTGCAGATATTCGTATTGGAGATCTTTGGGGTGAAAAATATAAGGAGGACGAAGATGGCGTAAGCGCGGCAATAGCTTTTACCCCAAAGGGTAGTGATATACTTAGTTTAACAGATTGCGAATTGACTGAGCTCCCATTCAAAATTGTAGCAGAAGGTCAGATGAAAGAAATGCCAAAGAAAAGAAAAAGTTATAAGATCATCATGGAGATGCTTCATCATGGCAATGCATCAATAGAGGATTTAAAACACAAAATTAATAGCATAAAAAAAATAGAGAGGAGAATGAATTATCTGAAAAATCCAATGATTTTGTTTTCTGTCCTTTTAAAAAAATGTCACCGAAATGTTTTTTTAAATTAATCGTATAATCAATCCGGTAGTTTATGCAATTATTTACGATAATAGAATTCTTCTTTTTTATCTTCATTGCTTATAAGATACTAAAAGAAAGGAGTCAAGAAAAAACATTCTATATTTATGTGTATGGTTGTCTCGTTTTATATCCAGCCACTCACTTGATTTCTGGAATACCTCATCCTACGGTTGTTCTACCTATTATGTGTGTCATTCGGGCATGGATGGATGGGAGAATCAAAGAAGAATGGAAAGAATTCCCGCTAAAAACCCTCCTGGCCATAATGGTTGTGTATCATTTTTTTCACCCTCTTCTTGCTTCCTTGATGTCATACTCCGAAAGTTTGAAATTGGAACTGTTTGAGTTGTCGCAAACATTTATTGTTCTCTTTGGTGGGTATTTGTTAGCACCAGTTGTTTTTGATGAAGATAAACTGAAGCGTCATATATATATCATCTCGGTTATATTGATTGTAACGGGCATTTTGTGTTGGGTTTCTAAGTCTAATTTCATTTCAGCTGCTTTTAGCTCTACAGGCGACTCATATTATTCATCAGATGCTGTCGAGACAGAACGAGGCTTTAGAGCAACAGGAACGCAATTTTCTCCTAATGTTTACGGTAATGCACTGGTTTTGTGTGTATTGCTGATATATCATTATTTCAAAAATGCAGTTCTAAAATATGTGGCGATAGGATTTTTGCTTCTTTGTATAGTTTTTACTGCGTCTCGAGCACCCTTTTTTGTCCTAATCGTCGGATTTTTCCTCTATTCTTTTTTTCAAAGGATATCAAAGTTAATAGGTTCTGTGCTTGTTGTTATGTTAGTGGTGATTCTGTTTGGCGGTCAACTAAAAAACAACGAGTATATAGGACGCTATGTTGGTGGTATAACCGACTTGGTATTAACAGGAGGAGAATACACAGCAGGTAGTTCTTCTGACCTGCGTGAACGACAATGGTTGATAACATTATTCTATTGGAAAGAAGCGCCGGTATGGGGGCATGGAGAAGGTTATACTATGCAGTTAGTAAATGAGACAGGTTTGTTCAATAATCTTAAAAATGATGATTTGGCTGGTGCGGAGGGTTATCAATATATTACTCTCATCGATTATGGTATAACCTATACATTAATAGCATTATTGTTCTTCGTGTGGCTGCTCTGTTATTTCTATAAATTTCTGAAATATGATATTACAAAAGAGTCGGCGATATTGGGGTTAACCTTTACAATATGCTTATTTGTTTTTTTGTTGTCATCACGACCAAATCAGATATGGCAAATCTATTTTCCTTTTGTCGGACTTTATTTAAAAAACATAGTTCATAAAAACAGAATCTATAATTTTTAGATAGTTAATTGATTATTTACGATATAGCAATGAAAATAAAAACAATAACTTGTCACGACGTTTACAATTATGGTGCATCTTTGCAGGCTTACGCTTTGCAGAAGTATCTTTCTAAATTGACACATAATGTGGAAATCATAGATTATCTTCCGGATTATCTATTGGTTAACTATAGGGTGTGTTGGAAGCGATATAATGTTCTCCCAGAGTCAAGATTATATAAATATAGAAGCAATTTTCTAGTTGATTTTGCATATCGAGTAAAAAAAAGTTTTAAAAAAATCAGATTTATAATCGAAAAGCATGGCAGAAAAGTAGCCTTTGATAAATTTAAGAGGGAACGCTTGATATGTACTGACCGTACTTATTCTTCTTGCGAAGAGATGAGAGAGGCAAACTTGCAGGCGGATTTGTTCATAGCAGGTAGCGATCAGATATGGAATCCATTATTTACAAATGGAAGAGACCCATCCTTCTATTTACAGTTTACAAAGGCAAAAAAAATTTCTTATGCTGCAAGCTTTGGTGTTTCACTATTGGGCGATGAAGACCGAAACAACATGCGGAAGTGGATAAGCAGTTTCTCAGCTGTATCTGTAAGGGAGAAAACTGGCATAAAATTATTAAAGAGTCTTGGTCTCATTAATGGAGTTCAAGTCTGTGATCCCGTTTTTTTGTTGAATAAGGAAGAATGGCTCAAGATTGCATCCAATAAATATAATAAAGATCCCAAGATTGTAGTTTACAATCTGGGCGAACTGGATCCTATAATAAAAGAATGCGCCCTTTCTTTGTCTCGAAAGACTGGCTATAAAATATATTCCATCGAGGAGAGGGGCAACATTAACTATGCTGATATAAGGGTGAAAAATGCTGGTCCCTCAGAATTTATAGAGCTGTTTGGTACTGCAGCCCATGTTGTAACCAATTCATTCCACGCTACGGCATTCTCTATAATTTTCAATATTGATTTTTATACATTCATAAAGAACAATACAAGCTCAAGGATTGTAGATGTGTTAACTGATTTTGGATTGCAGCAAAGACTGAATTCCAAAGTCTATGAAGGATCTATAGATTGGAGAAAAATTTCAGATAGGACTGATGATTATAAAGCCAAAGGAGTCAATTATTTGAAAGATCAGCTAAAGTTGTAATTGTACATTTTTATGAAAAAAATATTATTTGTTATTTATAATTTTAACACGGGTGGTGTACCCAGCTCACTTGAAAGTTTATATTCTGTCATAAAAGACAAATATGATGTTGATCTTTTCCCTATCGGGTGGGGTGGGCTTCATAGTTTTAGTTTTTGTGAACACCTGATTAATAGTTCTTTGTTATTAAAGATGTTTGCATCTCATGGCAAAGATGTTAGGGGGCTAAATAAATTTCTTATTGGTTTATTCAGACCTTTTAAAATCCTTTTGGAGAGTTTAGGCTTTGACTTGAAATCATGGGTTTATAGGAGAGAAGTAAGGCTGATTGAATTAAAAACACACTATGATTGCGTGATTTCGTTTCAAGACAGGATTTCTGCTGAATTCTGTTGTTTTTTTTCAAAATTTCCAACCATAGCTTGGATTCATTGTGATTATCCTGTGTTAATGGGGAAGAAGGAAGATGAAAAATTATTCAAGAATGAAAGAAAGATTATTTGTGTCTCTGCATTTACAGCAAATTCTTTCAAAGATTACTATCCTAACTTGGCTAGCAAAGTTGATTACATCTATAATGTGTCAGACTATCAAGGTATAGCCGAAAAAGCTAAATGTGAAATAAAAGACGGCCATTACAAAACAGATAAATTTACAATTATAAGCCTAGGTAGAGTTAGTCCTGAAAAGCGTTTTGATAAAATACCTTCTGTAGCAAAAAAAATTAAAGATATGGGATTCCCATTCAATTGGTACATCATAGGTCCAGGTAAAGGAAACTATTCACAAGAAGTAACAGATGCAATAGAAAGGGAATGTGTTATGGACTGCGTTCATTGGATTGGAGGTAAGGCTAATCCTTATCCATATATAAAACAAGCGAACTTGTTTGTTTCTTTATCTTCAACAGAAGCATGTCCCATGGTGTTTAATGAGGCGCGAATATTCGGATTGCCTGTAGTTAGCACTGATTTTGGTTCTTCATATGAATTTGTCGATGATGGGTGTGATGGAATGATTCGGCCGATAGAGAAAATTCATGAGGCGATATCAGCGCTTATTGGGAACAAAGATACCTACAATAAATTTAGGCAGAATTCAAAATGTCATTTGATAGATAATGAAAAAATAGTTAAACAATTTGACGTTCTATTGAATAGCCTAAGTTGATTTATCTTTGTGTACATTTAAATATTAATAACACGGAAATCATCTCTTTTTAATAAATTCTTAATATGAAGAAAATTTGTTGGATTACTTCGGCATGTTTCACGGAAACGGATTGCAATTATGGTGTGTTTAATGCACTATGTAAAATATATGATTTACATTGGTTTGTTCTAAATAGTAAAAACTCTTATTTCGGTAAGAAAAAATTTGAAGAATATAGGAATATAGCGAACTTAACCATCCACTATATAGAGAATAATTATAGGCAGAGAGATCCAAGGGAACTTATTTTATATTATAAGCTATATAAAAAGATAAAGGGCTTTTCTCCTGATTTCGTATATTCGAATGTCGCGCCCAATCCCGCTTTTGCCATTATATCAGTTTTGTTTTTCAATAAAAATAATACAATTTATACAGCTCATGATGGTAAGGTTCAGAATGATAGCTCTTCTTTTGGTCTTATGAGGACGTTTTCATATAATCTGATATATAAACATTCAAAATATGTGAATATGTTCTCACAAGCACAAGCGGATTTAATGAAGAAAACTTATCCGCAAAATATGATTCATAAGATGGTTTTACCTCTTAAAGATTTTGGCTCTTCAGAAAAAAAAAAACCTGTTGATTTCATCAGATTTCTTTCTTTTGGTTCTATTATCTACCAAAAAAACATAGATTTGCTGATAGAAGCAGCAGAAATCCTTTATAATAGAGGTTATAAGAATTTTAATGTGTCTATTAATGGAGGCTGCAAAAACTGGGATTTTTATCAATCTAAAATTATGCATTCTGAGATATTTGAGTGTTATCCTCATTTTGTTTCAAATAATGATCTTTTGAACTTGTTCGCATCATCACATTACTGTGTATTCCCCTATAGAAGAGTATCCCAGTCTGGCGTCCTAAAGTTAGCATTTAACTATAATTTGCCGGTTATTGTCAGTAATATAGGAGCATTTAAGGAAGAAGTCGTAGAAAATACAAATGGTTTCTTCTTTGAGGTAGGGAATGCAAATGCTTTAGCTAATGTAATGGAAAAGTGTTTAAGAATGGATAGTTCTTTATATGAAGGACTTCTTGAAAGAATGAGAATTTACACAAAAGAGAATTATTCTACAGAACGAGTGGTAGAACAATATAACGAATTATTTACAAGTTTTATAAAATAAGTATCATGTTCAATATATGTTTCATGGTTACCAATATAGACCCCTATATTGGAGGTACTGAAAGAGTAACTCAGACTATTGCCGAAGGTCTCCAAAATAGAGGCTTTAACACTTTCTTTATATTCCCATTTAAAGACAATAAAATTATTTCATCATCAAGAAAATTAAAGTTTAACAGTGAAGATACTGTCGCTTTAATATCAAATCTGATAAGTAGTTTTTTGAATTTAAACTCTATTAAAGTTCTTGTTGTTGTTAATAGAATGTTCCATTCGGTTAAGTATCAAAAGATATTTAGCAATATTAAAATACATTCGGATGTAAAAATCATAGCATCTCTACATGCAGCGCCAGACAATTGGGTAAATAAAAATAAATGGGGGCTTGTACTTCCTAAAGTTTATATAAAAGAATGCATAAAATCTTTACTTTATAAGATATATAATCCACATATTAAAAATGTGGTTGGTACTTATAATGTTGCTGATAAGTTTCTTCTGTTATCTGAATCTTATAAGAAGTCTTTCGAAACCACTTATGGTATTTCTGATACTCAAATTAAACTCATGGCAATCCCTAATCCTTGTCCTTTCACGGATATATACGAGAATGAAGAAAAAGAGAATATAGTTTTGATCGTTTCTAGAATGCAGGAAGATCAAAAGAGAATATATGCTGCTCTAGTTATATGGAAAACACTTGAAAATTCTATTGGTAGTTGGCGCCTTGTAATAGTAGGGAATGGCCCTGATATCAATACATATAAGAAATATGCAAAACAATTAAAAAATGTAGAGTTTGTAGGACATTCAAATGATGTCCAGTCTTACTATAAGAAGAGTAAAATCTTTATGATGACATCTATATGGGAAGGTTTACCAATGACATTAATTGAATCTATACATTATGGGTGTGTACCGATAGTATTCGATAGTTTTGCCGCTGTACATGATATAATTGAAGATGGGGTTACTGGATATATCATAAAAAATAATGCTAGTAATGAATTCTCAAGCAAACTATCATGTTTGATGAAAAATAATAGCATGCTGAATAAAATGCAACAGAATATATTGGAGAAAGAAAATCTATTTACTCTGGATAAAATTTTGAGTGTATGGAAAAAAGAATTGATAGAGTTAATAAAATAAAAAAAAAATATTTAGGATTGGGCCTATTATTCATTGTTGTTATAGGCTTATTATATTTATATTTCAATATTCCTGTTCGTACATCAATATTTAGACGTATAGCACCTTCGTCAACTTATCTTTTGTGTGATAATGATACAATTTACAATTTTGGATATTTTGGCGTAAAGAAATATGTACATACAAAGACTGGAGAAGTTGAGGCAGTTGCGGAAAATAATGACTTTATTCATAATTGTTTAGTTGGTTATCTCATTGGAAGAAGTGGTGCCATAAGTGGTAATTATCTCTATGTTGCAGCAAGAAGTTATTTGGGAGGTATATATAAAAGCAACGAGAAAGGATATTTAAAAGGAAAATTATTGATAATGAATCGCTATGATCTTCATGTCATCAGAGAATATGAGTCTGACTATAGCATGATAGAAACTGATATTTATGATAAGATAATGGTTGTTGGCGGGTTACAGGGCTTTAATATTTATGATATAGATAATCCGATCAGACCCAAAATCGTATACACTTTTCGTTCTGAAAAAGCTTTGGAATTTCAAGGTGGAGATTTTTTTGAAGCTAATGGTAGATTGTACTATGCTTTCGCTAGATTTTCAAATGGTATAAGTATATATGATATAACAAAACCTGATTCCACCTTTCTAGTAAAGAATATAGAATTAAGAGAGTTGGATGAAAATATTGATAAAAAATATGGTTTGCAATGTTTTCGATTAGTTTCAGATTACCCCTACTTATATGCTACTTTAGGCCCTGTTAAAGAATCTTTAGGCTCTTTTTTGGATAAAAGAGGGCTCATGGTAATAGATGTCTCCAATATGGATAGTCTTGTTTTTTACACATCTTTAGTGCCAAAAGAAAAATATTACACAACTGTAACTGGAGATCCTCAACCTTCACATATTGCTATAACAAAAAATAAAATATATTTAAATTTTGCAGAGAAAGGGATTGCTGTCTTTAGTAAACCAACGGACAGAAGAACTTCTCATTTTATTGATTTTCTTAATATAAATGAAGGCAACATGATTCTTCCTATTTGTACAAATGGAGAATACTTGTTTGCTGGTTCTAATAATAGTTCTCATATTTATACATATAAAATTCCATGATTATGACAAAGAAAATAGGTTGTGTAATAGCATACTCGAAAGACCATAATAATTATGGTACTTCTCTTCAGGGATTTGCAACGCTGAAGAAAATTCGAGACTTAGGATATGATTGTGAGGTCATCCGCTATAATAAACATTTGTCTTTCTTTGAAAAAATAAAACTCGTATTTTTGATGTTCCGCTGTGGTGGTACCAGTGATAAGATGAGAGTGCTGAAGGAAAGGCAGAATTTGAAAAAATATCCTCAGTATGCAGAAGGGATAAGGGAAAGGACAGTGGCCGTTAATAAATATAAGACTACGCATCTTGATCCATATTTCAAGGTATATGATGGCTATGAAGCATTGCATAAGGGCTCGTTGAACTATGATGCTGTTGTTGTGGGAAGTGACCAGGTGTGGACGCCGATGAGCCTGTATAGTAAATATTACAATCTTCTTTTTGTAGATGATAGTGTAAAGAAGATTGCATACGCCAGCAGCTTCGGTGTTTCTTCTATTCCTGCTTTTCAGCAAAAAGAAACAGGATCTTATCTTGAACGTTTTGCTTATATTGGAGTACGTGAGCAGAAGGGAAAGGAAATTGTCGATAGCCTTTCACATAAAAAAGCACAAGTCGTTGCAGATCCAACGATATTATTAACTCACGAAGAATGGGAAAAGGAAATCTCTTCTTCCAAAGTCCATGAGACAGAGCCTTATATTTTCTGCTATTTTCTGGGCACTAATCAGGAAACCCGCAAAGCAGTTAATGAGTTGAAGGCAAAGACTGGCTATAAGATTATTACTATTCGCCACATGGATGAATATGTAGAAGAGGATGAAAACTTCGGAGATGAAGCTCCATATAATGTGGATCCTAATGACTTCATTAAATATATTAGCGAGGCTGCATATGTTTGTACTGACTCTTTCCATTGCTCTGTGTTTTCTATTCTGTTTGAGAGTAAGTTCATGACATTCTATCGCTTCGCCAATACAAGTTCAAATTCTCGCAACTCAAGAATAGACAGCTTGTTTGGACTCTTTGGATTGCAAGAAAGGCTCTATCATGGCGATATATCTAAGATTGAGAATAATATAGATTATGAATACGTAGGAAAGAGGTTGAGCGAACTTCGTGCTAAATCTTTGGATTTCTTGTCCAATGCTTTAAAGTTTGAATGATATGATAAATGTTCTAATGTGCTGCTCCGACCTACATGTTAAGGGAGGCATGGTGTCGGTAGTAAAGAATTATCTGGGATATAACTGGAAAGATGTAAAAATAAAATATGTTCCCACTCATATTCAGAATAAAGCGTTGCTTATTCCTTTTTTTGCAGTAGCTTGCTTGAGAATAATCATTTATGTCCTATTCAACAAGCCACAAATAGCACATTTGCATACGGCGGAAAGAGGTAGTTTTTATCGAAAAGCTTTCCTTGTCCGTCTATTGAAACGACTGGGTGTTAAAACAATTATGCATCATCATGCTGCAGAGTTTGAGGAATTCTATGCGAACCTTTCTGATAAGAAAAAGTCCTACGTGAACAGTAGTCTTGAAAAAACAGATGTAAACATTGTATTGAGTAAAAGGCTTATACCAATGATTAAGAATAAAGCATCCAGGGCAAATGTGAAAGTACTTTATAATGCAGTTAATACATACAAGGAGAATCCCTATAATATAGATGAAAAGAATATCTTGTTCTTAGGCAGACTTGGAAAAAGAAAGGGGACATACGATTTCCTTGATGCATTCAAAATGATTGATAAGGATATCGATAGTAATATTAAATTATATCTATGCGGAGATGGAGAGGTAAAAGAGGTTTCAGCATACGCAGAGAAACTTGGGTTAAAAAATAGAATAGCCCATATTGGATGGATCGACGGTAATCAGAAACAGGAGTTTATGAGTCATACAATGATCAATGTACTTCCTTCGTATAATGAGGGTTTGCCGATGACAATCATAGAAACCATGGCATACGGTATTCCTAATATAAGTACTCCTATTGCATCAATTCCAGAGGTTATTCATGAGGGTGAGACAGGTTTTCTATTTGAGCCTGGCGATAAGAAGGCTTTGGCTGAGAGAATAAAAAATCTTATAAATGATAAGAAAAAACGATTTGAGATAAGTACTAATTCTTATAACTTAATCACGAATACATTCTCTCTTGATAAAAACATAGAAAAGCTTGTTGATATCTACAAGGGACTGATTAAAGGAAATTGAAGGAATAAATTAGAAGTTATACTTTTTATGGATTGTTTGTATCAGAGGTGACAAAAATTTTCTACAAAGTATGTGTGAGGTACGATTAGAAGAAACAAATGTCAAATCCAAAATGTAAGGAAAAATTGTTTGATCGATTTGAAAAATAAGTATTAATGGACAGTATTCTTTCCTATTTGAAAATAATCTCAACGAAGTGGTGTGGGGAGGTCATAGGTTGAAACCGTTGAAGGGGTTACCTGCAGATGAGTAATCTATCGGTGAGAGCTGGGAGGTGAGTTGCTGTGCTTTGTCGAGAAAGCATTGTGAAAAACGGACCTTTAGCAGGAAAAAACTCAGTGATATTGTCACAGAAAACCCTTCGACTTTGATGGGAAAAAGGTAACAGTGATGTATGGAGAGAAAATTCCGCTTCTCATCAAGTTTATTGATGCAGAGAAAGATGTATCTATACAAGTCTAATGATCAACTGGCTAAAGCACGCCATAATTGTTTAGGAAAAACAGAGATGTGGTTCGTACTCGATGCAAAGCTTGGAGCTTATCTATATAGTGGGTTTAATCAGCAAGATTCCCAAATACGAATATATACATCGCGTGGCAGATGGCAGCATCTCAGAAGTACTGAGCAAACATGAGGTTAATCTTGGAGATGTGTTCTTTATCCCTTCAGGTCGAGTACATGCCATTGGAGGTGGAATCTTGTTAGCCGAAATCTAACAGAACAGTGATATCACTTATCGTATATTCGATTATAACCGTCCTGGTTTTGGATGGTAAGCCCCGTGAACTACATACAGAGTTGGCACAAAATGCGATTGACTATACAGTATATATTCCGATCTTACGAATTATGTGGAGCGCATCAATAAGCCCAATGCTGTTGTGAAATGTCCGTTCTTCACTACAATGACTTTGAACCTCAATCGTGCTTTCCATAGCAAACTGTATAAATACGATTCTTTTATTATATATGTTTAGAAGGAGTTTTTGCCATTGAATGTTTATATAACATAAATATTCTGTGCATATATAGAAGGGTACTACGTGCTTAGTGCCAGCGTGTCGTGCTGATGTAAAGTTGGTTCCTGATAATCCAAAGACTATGACCAAACTGATCGAAGTCTATATCTATATTAAGCATTTCAATATGGAATAGTTTATTATATTTCAGCACAAACCAAACATTTTGAATTAGTAGATTACCTAAATGGGTATTATTTCTTGGTGAAAGTATTAGTAATTAATAGACAGATGCAGCCATAGCATTAATAGTATCTCCATCTTTACAAAATTGGAACATGATAAATTGTTGAAACATTTCAATTGATGCTATTTATAGAAAATGGATAAATTTATTTAATAATCTTAATATATAAAATATGATTATAACCAAGACCCCATATAGGATGTCCTTTTTTGGAGGCGGTACAGATGTGCCACAGTTTTTTAATGAGAATGGAGGTTCTGTAATATCAACCACATTTGATAAATATAGTTATGTAAATGTACGCCATATGCCACCATTTCATAGTTATCTCTCAGAGTTGGTATATAATAAAATTGAACGTGTGAATGATGTAGATGCAATAGTGCATCCTTCAATACGAGAGGCTATGAAATATCTTGACATGCATAAAATCCGTTTAACTTATGAAGGAGATTTGCCTGCACGTACAGGTTTAGGTACTAGTTCTACTTTTGCAGTAGGAATGTTAAATGCTTTTTATGCATTGAAAGGTATATATGTAGGAAAACGAAAACTTGCTGAAGATGCAATTTATCTAGAACGTGAACTCTGTAAAGAAAACGGAGGATGGCAAGACCAAATAGCAGCAGCTTATGGTGGTTTGAATCGCATTGACTTTAAGGATAATAAGTTTACTGTAAAGCCAATCATAATGGATCAAAATCGAAAAAAAAGCTTAAATAATAGATTGTTATTGTTCTATACGGGAATTTCTCGTTTCTCTTCTGATGTACAAAAGGATACAATGTCAAATTTCGAAGATAAATCTTTTCAATTAAAGGAAATGTTGACATTAGTAGATGAAGCGGAAAAACTATTAGGAGATATAAATTCAGATATAAATGAATTTGGGAGATTGCTTAATTATACATGGCAATTAAAACGTCAAACTGGTTCAAAAATATCATCGTCAAATATTGATGATTTATATAAAAAAGGTTTGGATGCAGGTGCATTAGGTGGCAAACTTCTTGGTGCTGGAGGAGGTGGCTTCTTGTTATTTTATTGTGAACCAGATAAACAAGAATCATTGTGTAAGGCATTGGATGAATTAATGCTCGTTCCTTTCAATTTTGAAAACGATGGTACGCAAGTGATTTATTATGAGCCTGTTCAATATAATCCTCGTAAAGATTTTGATTATTTGTTAAATAAATGAGTATATGAAACCAGAAAATTACTTAGATGAATTAATTGAGCGTTATTCATCCTTAAGAATATGTAAACAAGATATTCTTAATGTTTATAAAGTTTTGTTTGATTGCTATAGTAATGGTGGAAAATTGTTAATTGCAGGCAATGGCGGTTCAGCTTCTGATGCAGAGCATATTGTAGGTGAATTGATGAAAGGTTTTGTGAAAAAACGTACAATAAATGAAAACCTAAAAAAATCGCTTATATCAGTTAACCTTGAAATGGCAAATGAGCTTATTCATAATTTGCAATGCGCATTACCTGCAATTGCGCTGGATGGACATCCTGCACTATCTACTGCATTTATGAATGATCAGTCTCCTTTACTTTGCTTTGCACAACAAGTCAATGGTTATGGAACAGAAAAGGATGTATTTTTAGGAATCTCAACATCTGGTAATAGTAAGAATATTATGTATGCTGCAGTAACAGCAAAGGCAAAAGGTATGAAAGTGATAGGTTTAACAGGAGCAAATGATTCTGAACTATCAAAAATTGCTTATGCGTGTATAAAGGCTCCTGCTATTCAAACGTTTAAGATACAGGAACTTCATTTACCTATTTATCATTGCTTGTGTTTGATGTTGGAAGAGGCTTTTTTTGACATGTGATTTTTGACCGTTTATAGATGTTTTTTGAAAATAAGAATCTTAATTGGAATATGGATAGTGTTCAAATTCTGAATGTTAGAGTTGATAACATTACACAAGAAGAGTTGTTACATCAGCTAAAAGAGGGCGTTTTAGTCACTCCTAATGTAGATGATATTATGAAACATCAGAAAGATAAGGAGTTTCATGAAATGGCTTTGCAAGCAGATTACTCAGTTTGTGATAGCAAAATTTTACTTCTTTCTTCAAAATTCATAGGAAAGGGTTTGCGTGAAGCTATACCAGGAAGTAGTTTTTTTCCTGCATTTTGTGATTTTTATGCTAAAGATGAGAGTATCAAGATATTTTTATTAGGAGCAAAAAATGGAGTTGCTGATTTAGCAGCAGAAAAAATAAATGCACGAATAGGAAGAGAAATTATAGTTGGAACTTATTCACCTCCTTTTGGTTATGAAAAGGATGAAAATGAGTGCAAGTATATTGTAGAGATTTTAAAGTCTTCACCTGCAAATGTTATTCTAGTAGGTTTAGGTAATCCTAAACAAACGAAATGGATTTATAAGTATAAAGATAGTATTCCGAATGTCAAAATTTATTTGGCCTTAGGTGCTACCATTGATTTTGAGGCTGGTAATATAAAACGTGCTCCGAAGATATTTCAAAAATTGGCTTTAGAGTGGCTGTACCGTTTATATTCAGATCCAAAACGTTTGTGGAAAAGGTATCTTGTAGATGATATACAATTCTTTGGATTATTGTTAAAATACAAATTTGGAAAATATAAAGATCCGTTTGTTTCATAAAAACAAGACCAATCTAGATATATAATAAATAGAATTGAAATTTTTTCTAGTTCATTTTTGTTATGCAACCTTTAAAATTCAACCATATTTTAAAACCCAAAATATGGGGAGGAGAGAGAATCTCTTCGTTTAAAAAACTATCTTCGAAACAGCAGAATGTGGGTGAGAATTGGGAGCTTTCTGGTTTGAAAGGCTATGAGTCTGTAATAGCAGATGGAACACATGCGGGCAAAACCATAACAGAGGTTTTGAGGATTGAAAAGGAAAAATTGCTTGGAATGGAAAACTACCGGAAGTGTGGTAATGAATTCCGCTTGTTAGTAAATTTGATAATGCAAAATACTCTCATGTAAATTCTGCGGATAAATGTCGATTGATTTTAAAGAAAATCGTTTTAATTCGTTAAATTTGTAGCAAATCTATGGTTCGTTTTAAAAATAGATAACTTGAATTTTAATTGTAAAAATTCTGAAATTATAGCAAAAATCCTTATAGATATATGGCAAAGAAAGCATTTATAACCGGTGTAACAGGTCAGGATGGATCTTATCTGTCAGAATTCCTTTTGGCTAAAGGCTATGAGGTTCATGGCATGATAAGACGATCATCTTCCGATTTCCGTGAGCGTATTGCTCATTTGGAAGGCACGCCTAATTTTCACCTTCATTTTGGACACATGGGAGATTCCATGTCGATCATTCAAATCATAAACAAGGTGAAGCCAGATGAGATCTATAACTTGGCTGCTCAGAGTCATGTACAGGTAAGTTTTGACTCTCCGGAGTTTACGGCCGATGTGGATGCAACCGGTGTGCTTCGTATTTTGGAGGCCGTACGTCAGTGTGGCATCGCAGATAAATGCAGAATCTATCAGGCGTCTACTTCAGAACTGTATGGCAAGGTGGAGGAGGTTCCTCAGAACGAGAACACGCCATTCCATCCCTATTCTCCTTATGCCGTAGCTAAATTGTATGGCTATTGGATTATCAAGGAATACCGTGAAGCTTATAATATGTTCTGTTGCTCAGGTATCCTGTTCAACCACGAGAGCGAGCGCCGTGGCGAGACTTTCGTGACCCGTAAGATAACCCTTGCTGCAGCCCGTATAGCACAGGGAAAACAGAAGAAACTCTATTTAGGAAATTTGGGTTCTCTGCGCGATTGGGGATATGCCAAGGATTACGTTGAGTGCATGTGGCTGATTCTTCAACACCAGAAACCAGAGGATTTCGTAATTGCAACAGGTCTTCAGCACAGCGTGCGTGAGTTTGCAAAGCTAGCCTTCCATCATGCAGGAATAGAGCTGAAGTTTGAAGGAGAAGACGAAAACGAGAAAGGTATTGTCTCCTCCATAGAGCCAGGTTCTTCGGCCGCAGCCAACGTGAAGGTGGGAGATGTCCTGATCGAGGTTTCTCCTGATTTTTACCGTCCAACAGACGTGGTGAATCTTTGGGGCGATCCTACGAAGGCCAAGGCAGAACTAGGATGGAATCCGCAGGCTACCTCTTTCGAACAGTTGGTCAAGATCATGGTAGACAGCGACATGTCTAAGGTGGCAGTGGAACGTGCGTCAGAAAAGGTCCGCACCAACCTTGCAGAGTACCTAGAAAAAGGTATCGTCAAGTAACGCTACGAATCGTTTAAGGCTGATTATCAGACAGGGCTGATTACGTGATGCTGCCCGGGTAGAGATGGTGTACCACACCGTCTCTGATGATGGAACTATCACGGATGGTTCGATTGGTTGATTGTGAATTATTTCGCCAGCCTTCGGCGGCGCTTCGAAGACGCCACAGTGTGACGTCTCTATAGGGGCATGGGCACGTATATTAGCATTGATTTTAACCACAAATTGTACGAATTAAACGAATTGTTGAATAACGAACAGTGGACGGAACGTCCGATATAAATTCGTGAAATTGTTGTAATTCGTGGTTTGTAAAATTCTTTGTTAAGATATTCACGGTTCTTCGCCAGCCTTCGGCGGCGGTTCGAAGACGCCACAGTGTGACGTCTCTACATGGGCTCGCATCTGATTTGTCGGCAGAAGATGATAATAAACTTTATATGATTTTTCTTGTGGTATTTTATGCAACAAAATCAAAAAAAAATCAAGCATAAAATAGATAAATTTGTCAATAAAATATGTTAAGCAAAGATTCAAAAATATATGTAGCGGGTCACCAAGGATTGGTGGGGTTTGCTATCTGGAACAATTTGAAGTCCAGAGGTTATCATAACCTGATAGGCCGTTCACATAAGGAGTTGGATTTGACAGACCAGTATCAGGTTCAGCAGTTTTTCGATGAGGAGCGTCCGGATGCTGTTGTTTTGGCGGCAGCTTTTGTGGGCGGTATCATGGCCAACAGTTTATACCGTGCCGACTTCATCATGCAGAACATGAAGATGCAATGTAACGTTATCGGCAATGCCTATTCGCACGGAGTGAAAAAGCTGTTGTTCCTCGGATCCACATGCATTTATCCGAAGGATGCACCTCAGCCCATGAAGGAGGATGCGTTGCTAACATCTCCGTTAGAATACACCAACGAAGAGTACGCCATAGCAAAGATTGCAGGCTTGAAGATGTGCGAGAGTTACAACCTTCAGTATGGAACCAACTACATCGCAGTGATGCCTACGAATCTATATGGACCGAATGATAATTTCCATTTGGAGAATTCGCACGTCATGCCCGCCATGATGCGTAAGATCTATCTTGCAAAGCTTATTCATGACAACGATTGGGAAGCCATCCGTTCGGATATGAACAAGCGACCCATCAATCCACCAGCAAAACTTCGAGAGTTTGTGGGTGAGGGTAATGTGAGCGGAGAAGATACGAAAGAACGCATTCTGAAGGCACTTGCCTTCTATGGCATAGAAAACAACAAGGTGACTCTTTGGGGCGACGGTAGTCCTTTGCGTGAGTTCCTGTGGTCTGAAGATATGGCCGATGCTTCCGTTCATGTGCTTTTGAACGTGGACTTCAAGGATATAATCGGCATAGAGAAGTACTCCAGTGTGTTCTATGGAGTGAATGCAAACGGTGTGGTAGACCGAAACAATTCGGAGGGTAGAGGTGGAGCCATTCCTTCTCTTGGAGAGATCAGGAATTGCCACATCAACGTAGGTACGGGCAAAGAACTTACCATCAAGGAACTTGCAGACATGATAGTAAAGGCAGTAGGCTTTGAGGGTGAAGTTGTATGGGATGCTTCCAAACCGAATGGAACGCCTCGTAAACTCATTGATGTGACCAAATTGCATAGTCTAGGCTGGACACACAAGGTGGAAATCCAAGACGGTGTGCAAAAACTTTACGATTGGTATCAAAACAGTTTGAATAAATAATCTAAAATATCTGCATGAAAAAATGGTTTCATGCAGATTTATGGAATAAATCTGTGAAATCAGTAAAATCTATTGTTTTTATTTTGTAGCGAGATTTTATCAGAAAAATTCCTTGTTATTGTTAAAGAAAAAAGATAATTTAGTGTTCTATTTTGTTTGAGGGTTTTAAATTATGCGTCAATTAGATGATGGAAATATTGTTTTGAAATGGCTGGTTATCCTAATGGATATCGCCGTTTTTAATGTGTATCTGTACTTAGTGAGTACAGCATGGTGCTGGAATTGCGTCAATACACAGAAGGATCTGGATTTTTCACTTTTGTTTTATGTTGGCAATGTGTCTATGCTGGTGGCAGAGATTAACATCAAGCCGGTTATTAACCGATACACGGCGAGCTTCAACGATGTGATTACACGTTCGTTAAAGCTGGGTTTGGTGCAATGGTTGTCTTTCTTTGTCATGTTGTTGCTAATCCCACGTGTTCAATATTCATTGGAAAAATCAGTGGTATATAGCTTTGGCTTTTTCGTTATCCTTCAATTATTGAGTTTGTTGCAGTTTGTTGTTATCCGTAAGAAGTTTTGGTCTCGGTACAACAACGGCAAGTCGTCTGTTTTTGTTGGTGACATAAATCAAATAGAGCAGGTGGCGCAGACATTCATTAACGGATTGGTCTATCGTGTAAATGGATATTATGCTGATAGTGAGGTCTCCGAGAGTGACAGTATGACTAGACTGGGCAGTGTCTCTGATTTTATCTCCATGACACAAACAGAGCTTTTCGAGCACAGATACGAGGCTGTCTATTGTACCGTTTCGTTGAAAAACAAAGAACAGATTGAGTCGATACAGAAATATTGTGACAACACTACAACGCGTTTGTACTTTATTCCGCCTGATGCGGGTACTATGGATATCAAACTGAAACCGGAACTTTTGTGCGGAAAGGTGATTTATACAAACCATGAATTCCCGTTGGATAGCATCAGTAACCAGTCTATCAAAAGGCTGTTCGATATAGCGGTATCTTTTATCGCATGTTTGTTTATTTTGCCTTTGGTTCCTTTTGTAGGACTCATTATCAAGATTCAAAGTCCTGGTCCGATCTTTTTCAGACAGGAACGAACCGGATTGAACGGCCAAACTTTTAGACTGATGAAGTTCCGTTCCATGCATGTGAACAAAGATGCCGATAGGCTACAGGCAACCAGCCATGATGCCCGCAAATTTGCGTGGGGCAGCTTTATGCGTAAGACAAGCATCGACGAGCTGCCGCAGTTCTTCAATGTGCTTAAGGGCGATATGAGCATTGTAGGTCCACGTCCGCACATGCTGAAGCACACCGAGATGTACGGCAAACTGATAGACCGTTACATGTCCAGGCATTTCGTCAAACCAGGCATAACAGGATTGGCTCAGGTAACCGGATTTAGAGGGGAGACAAAGGAGTTGTGGCAGATGGAAGACCGTGTCAAGATGGACTGCTTCTACATCAAGAACTGGAAGTTTGGTTTGGATCTTCGTATCATCTTCATGACGATAGCCCAGGTATTCAAGGACGATAAGGCCTATTGATGCCGTAACCATAAATTGTTTTTAACCACCAATTATACGAATTGTGGTACACAGAGGACCGCAGAGAAATTGAATCTCTACGGTCCTCTGTGTATTTTTATTGTCGCTCGTTGGTAGAGACGGGGGGCGTGACCTGCCGTACGCTTGAGGAGTACTACCACATAGACGGGCACACATTCGAAAAGCAGTACAAGGAAACGCTCAGCGGCTTCAGGGACTGGGTGCAGCTTCCCCATGCTGACGAGTGGATC
>JALNVE010000006.1 GCA_023227695.1 Paludibacteraceae bacterium | reverse complement strand
TCTCCACAGGGCAACTGGAAAGAGGGAGATTTTCTCTTCTCTTTCTGCTCTGAAAAATATTTTTTCTACCTGACCCATTTTTTTCCTCCTCAAGTTGCATTATCAATTTGAATCCCCGTAATAAAGAGTGTAAACGGGTTGAAATTAAAGTAGTCGTCTTTGATTATCAACTAATATATATTAGGTGTGAAGACGAACTTTCAATGGCATTTATCTTAAGACACTTGTCTTTTGGTAAATGCCAACTTGGAAAAAATGATTTTTTATTCATAATAACGAACCTGAAATTATCTAATATTTCAATGTATTTGTTGTAACAAACTATAACTAGAGGTTACAAAAAAAGGTGAGAGTTATCGACAGTGATGCCGGTAACTTTTTTATTTTTCTCTTGATCCCTTTATTTCATATTCTTACCCAATTCATAAGCATCATGTAATGCTGGGTTATCCTTGATGTCGCCTTTTTCTTTAACACTAGGAACGAGCACCATGCCGGCATTCTCCAATTGGAAGAAACTCAATACGGCTTGATATTGCGATTTGATCGGGTCGAAAAGTGTAGGGATGTTGGCTGCACCGACTAGCAACAGAGCCAGCTTTTTTACTTTGAAACTGTCTCTGATAGGGTTGTGTAGGCGGTCTATCATTGCCTTTAACTGCGAACTGATACCATAAAAATAGACGGGCGAAGCGATCACAATCACATCGGCAACCGAAAGTTTGAGATAGATCTGCTGCATGTCGTCCTGCTGGAAACATTTGTTTCCATCTCGTGTAAAGCAGGAGTTGCAGCCTATGCACGGATGCACTTTATAATTGGCTACCGAGATGATTTCAACTTCATTGTTCTCTTTTGCTCCCTTGGCAAACGACTGTGCTATTAAGTCCGTGTTGCCCCCTTTTCTATTGCTTCCTACAAGAATGACTATATTTCCCATTTCTTCTGTTTTTTATCGATGAATGAAGCGTTTTTTTGTTTTTTAGAACTGCATTTGAAAACGCGCCTTTCTTTTCTTACTATGCGGAGGATGATGCGCCGAACGGTGCAAAATGCAATCCGCTTAATCGATTTTTTTATCAGCTCCTAATTCAGATGTGTGCACAAATTTTATCTCTAAAAGTACAAAAAGTAGCGGATATTATAACACATTTGTCCATAACGGTAAGCTTTTACATTTTTTCCTCTCTCGACAAAACACTAATTGGCCGTTTGGTCAGCACACAAAAAAGGATGCACCTTTCGGATGCATCCCTTTTTATCTATGTTTAATCAGAAACTCTGATTACTTAACTTGCAATTTTTCGATGTAAGAAGCACCGTCTGCAGCGTATGCCTTAACGAAATACATTCCGGCAGGAACTGCGATGTTGATGTTCTCAGCAGACTCTTGTGACAAAACAATCTGTCCCATCATATTGATCAGCTCAACTCTAAGAATCTCTTTGTCGGATGAAATAGAGAAGTTGTTTTGAGCTGGGTTAGGAGAGATTACAATGCCATTTACATTCTCAGAAGAAGGGATTACCTCGTCTCCTGTAGTATCTGGCTTACCTAACCAAATCTTACCATATTTCATTTGGAATGTACCTTGTCCGCCACCTGCTTCGCAAAGCAACTTACAGTCGTAGATGTTACCACCCATGTCAACTCCTAGTTTCTCCCATTGTCTGAAGTGTTCACTTACAGAAAGGTGACCGCAATAACGAGCTGTCTTTCTTACGGCAAATAACTGAGGGAATGTAGAAGTACCCGAAATGGAAGGAGCATTGTCACGTATACCCTTATACAATGTATAAGTGTCGCCGTCTAATGTATAAGTACCCACAGCGTTAGCATTCCAATACAAACCATTTTGTTTATTTGTGCTCTTGAAGAATGTATTTTCTACAATGTAGTACTCGCACTCTTTTGGAGTCTTAGTCCAACCGTAAATTCCGATGTAATTGTAGTTACCTCCACTTCCTGTGAAAGAGAAGTTGAAGTCAGCTTGGATGTCATCGCCAAGGTCCTTGTATGAACCTTTTTGTCCATTCCAATAATATCCTACACGAGCAAGGAAGTCACCAGGGTTGTTCCATTCAGCGGAGAATGCACAGTCTGCGTTAGGATAAACGGTCATAGAACCACCGTCAGCACCCCACAACTCCAAGTTATATCCTTTAGATCCGAAGTCCTTAACGCCATTTGCAGTGATTTTCTCACCACCTGAACTTGGTAAAGAGTGTTCAGCACAAGCATCAGAGTCTCCAATTTGGCCTCCTCCGCCACCTTGACCACCTTCTCCAATCTTTTCAGCAGAGATAAGGATGTAATCGATGTTAGTGTTGGCAGCACCAATTGCAACTTTCATGATGTGTTCACCAGCAGTAAGATTAACTGTAGATGCAGAGGTGCCCATAGCGTATGTATCCCAATCGCTGCTTACGCCAGTTCCTGTAATAGTAGCCACCTTGTTTCCATCGATAGAAAGGTCGATAGAAGGATCGCCAGAACCATTAGACATCATAGCACCTACGTAGTAAGTTCCTGCCTTTGTAACGTTGATGGTGTATTCCATCCACTCAGATGTAGTTGTGTAACCAATTGCGGTTCCGTTGTTTCCTGAAACGAAATCGACAGACTCAGAACGGTAGTTGATAGTACCTGAATTTTCTTGAGTATCGCTATCGCTGTAAGCTACGCCTTGACCACCTTCGTCGAAGTTCTCAGCCTCCACTTTTCCTGGAACATCCGTTGCTATACCCTTATAAGGAGTCTGATCTTCAACTGTTCCACCACCGCCGCCTTGTCCGGAAGTACCACAACCAGCTGCAGTACCAGTAGTGTCAAACAATGAAATCATCTTTTGAGCATAACGTTTACCCAACTCAGTATAGCCGTTGTGAGTAAAGTGTAGTCTGTCGCTCTCTCCTGGGATGCCACTTGTCTCAACAATGCCGCAGTTAGTGATTTTGCTTGGCAATTGGGCAATGACAGAATTATGTCCTGCGCAAGAACCGCCTTCAACCATCAGACCTGCAATAAGTGGAGTTTTTTTAGGATCCAAACCTAGATCTTTACAAATGTTGTTGTAGAACGTGGCAACTTGAGTTGTCCAAGTGCTAGAACCGTTATCAGACTCACCTTGGTGAAGAATGATACCTTTGATTACACCAGTCTCCTGAGCTATCTTAGCACACTTTATAATTCTATTATAAGGGTCGTTTCCATACTCTTTAGCCATGTTCTTTAACCAATCAGCCTCACCAGAGATGTAGCTTGAGCATTGGTTAGGGTCGTAGATGACGAACTTAGTACCTGCTATAGCTACTGGGATGATACCGATAGTTACACACTCAGGCATTTCGTTTGCCATTGTACGGATGAAGTTATCAGAAAGTGAGTAACCTGCACCTGGAGCACACATTGGAGGAACAGCAGGAAGCCAAGTTCCTACATTACCACGGCTGTCTGCAGTACTCATCATCTTGATTCTGTCGTTAGTTGCTTTATCGGCTTGTGTCACCTGGGCATTTCCCCACATGTTAGACTGGCCGATTGCGATGTAAACGTGGAATTTATCCTTAGGGTCGCCAGTTGCTTCGCCACCGCCAATATCGCCACCGCCAATATCACCGCCACCGCCGCCTTGTGCAGCTTTAGCTTCACGTTCTTTGTTGAAGAATGAGACCATCTCGTCAGTGAACTCACCGTTTACACCGTGACCACCTGAATGATCATAGAAAATAGCTTCAACACCACCAGCCTTCAAATCGTTATAGAATTGTTTTCCTTCACATTGTGGAACGATATTATCACCAGAACCGTGACAGATCATAAAAGGAGCATCTGTCTCGTCAATGAAAGTAGTTGCAGCTAACAAAGCGTGTTTGTCTGGGCAAGAGGTCTTGCTACAACCACCGCACATTCCATCCTCAGGAAGACTACCCATGTTCATGTGAGAGCCACATTCGCTGTTACGGCAGTCTACTGGTCCTGACCAATCGCAAACGGCATCAACCCAGCTGCTCTGGTCTGTAAACTTACCCAACTTACCCTCGATATCCATTGTTGTGGAACCGACTGTGTAGTTGCCTTCTACATTTCTTGTTACACCCATCAAAGAAGCCAAGTGACCTCCTGAAGAGAAACCAGAAATTGCGATGAATGAATCATCAATTTTCAACTCAGATTTGTTTCCACGAAGATAACGGACTACGGCCTTGATATCCTGAATTTGTGCAGGATAAAGAGCGTCGTTATAGGTTCTGTGGTTTGGAGTTACAAAAATGTAACCAGCATTCAATGCTGCTTTTCCTACGGTACCTAGATCGGCAGAACCTTTGCTGTCGTTGCTTCCCCAAGCACTTCCGTAAATGTGAATAATTACGTTGTGTGTTGACTTTCCGTCGTTTGGATAATAGATATCCAATTTGTGACCTACGTGGTTATCTCCAACGTAATCGATGTTTTTCGTCGATTGGAAAGCACCAAGATCGCCACTTGATTGTTCTCCTCCAAATCCCTGAGCGAAACAACTCCAGCTCAAGGAAAGCAGAAGGATTAAGAGATTAATGTGTTTCATAATAAAAAATAAATTTACGTGTTACCAGAATTTATACTTAATAATATCAGTGTCTTAAAACGTTATTTAACAGTACAATAACAAATCAACTAAAGGTTTATTCCATAAGATGTATATCAGAAAATACAACAAGATTTAAGGGTAATGTCTATTTAAGCTACCAAATCTACTAATTTTATTAATAAGAAAATACTACTATTTAGTCAATTGTTATTTGATTGTTAGTCAATCGTTTATTTTAAATTTTGCCGAAAAAGTCATATTATTGACAGTTTTAGCATGCTTTTTATAAAAGCTAATAGACCATATCAATAGGAATGATTTAGTCTATTAGCATATTCATTTTTTGAATTTGTTACATTTTAAAAGGGATGTCCAACTATTTTTGTATGAAAAGTCGAGAATGGCCCTTGCTGCCTTTCAATATATACGTTCCTTTCTGAACTACGGACTCATCCATTTTCTGATTCAAATCGTCACCTTCCTGCAATTCGATATGGCCTAATTTCTCACCTACAAGAGAGAAAATATCGTAAGAGGTCTCCTTCAATGAAATGGAATAAACCTCATCTGTGTCGGTTCCATGCGATGAAAGTGCTTTGAATTCTAGATAGTCAATATTACCATTGTCTCCCGTAAATTCTATTTTCAAAATGTGTTTGCCTTCTTCGATAGACAGCTCATTTTTGCCTTCCACAATCTTATATGTATCCCATTTGTTGTCTGCTGTCTGAGGAATTGAGAGTGCATCAACTTCTTTATTGTCTATATAAAGCTTGAAAGCACCTGAAGAAAGACCTGAAGAAACAAATGCAGACCATGAATATTTGTCTGTATATTTTGCATCAATGGTGTACTCAATCCATTCGCCAGTAGCAGTATAGCCTAAAGCATAACCTCCGTCGGGTATTGCAACGATATCTACAGCACCTTCCCTATATTCGCCTTCCTCATTTTTCTCGCCTGAATCATAATAAGCCAATCCATCGGCGCCTTCATCGTAGTTTTCTGCCTCTACTTTTCCTGGAATGATAGCAGCCTCGCCTTTGTATGGTTGTTGAGGAGCAGATACATTGATTGTAGCAGCAGAAGATTCGTATACCTTACCATTGTTGTCTGTCATGGTTGCTGTTATTTCATAGGTGCCAACTGCCAAATCTTTCAATTCATATTCGTATGGTTCAGCAGTCAGTGTCTCTATCAACTCTCCGTTTGAGAATAGTTTTATCTCCTTAACGGTTGACTCTTTCAAAGTAGCCTTAGCTGTAATGGTAACGGTTGCTGGAGCTTCCACCATTTTCTCGGAAACAGCAACACTGATTCCTGTCTCAGAGTATTTACCGCAACTTAAAGAGTAATTTTTTACGAATGCCCAAATGCCTAGTGAAGTGTGGTGACAACGGTCGTTGGCAGGAATGTGGTCACGTCCTTTTACTGAATAGAAGACCACATCTGCATCGCACTCGCCGCCTGTCCATTCCATTTTTGTACAGCAACCAGAAGGCTCTGTAGTTATTTTTTCAGTTTTACATTTGTTTCTTTCCTTCCATCCTAATACGGTATTTTCAGCTCCGTAATATTGTCCTGCATCATAGAAAACCACGCTGTCTGATGTTCCGTGTGTATGAACAAGCGGACAAGGACGTGAACTTGTAAAACTTGGATTTTGTAATATATATCCTGAAATAGGAGCAAAAGCAGCGATTTTATCGGCAATTTTGTTCATGGCATGGTAGGTGAACATGCCACCCATAGAGAATCCAGAGAGGTAAACTCGATTTTTATCGATGTTGTATCTTGTAGACATCTCATCAATGATAGTCAGAACAAAATTAATATCCTGATCTCCACTGATATCCCAAGTTGTACCTTTTGATTGAGGGTAAACTACAACGAAGTTTGCTGTGTCGGCAATCAATTCCCATTGAGCTTGACCCTTCTGGTAATCGATGTCTTGATTCATTCCGTGCATGGAGATGACGAGTGGACGATTGTCTGTTAAACAATCTGGAGCATAAATCAATATGGTTCGCTGTTCGCCCTTCACATTGATTTGCGTTTTTTGGTTGTACTTTGCTGCCATTGAAGAAAGAGCATACAACATGACCAAGGAAAGAAATAAAAGTCTTTTCATGTGCTTCTCAAGTATTAGTTATCTATTGTCTATCAAAAAGGAAATAGCATTTATCTGCTATCAAACAATTCTTTATCCTTACAAATATAAATGCTGAGGTATTGATTATTTATGACAAAATAATCAAAAAACATAATAATCCAATCATAGTCAGTGATTGTGATTTTGTGTATGTATCTAAATGTCAGTTAATTGAAAAAATGTAAATGAAAGTTTTATGGTTAAGCGTAGTCTAACTAAAGGCGTTGGATTGAAAATTGTTTTCGGGTCTATCTCGGCTAGTTTCGTTTAGTGCTCTTTGATTCGGATGGATAAAAAAAACACGTGGGTATTTTAAATTAAGGATCAATCTTAGAAACAGATGGATAAGATCAAATATATAAATCTTAAAAAAGACGAACTTACTTTGTGCGATAATCAAGTGGAAGGAACGTTCTTCATCAATGCAATCTGTGGTATCTTGAAGTTTTTACTTTATTCCTGTTTCTTGTTGTGTCTCCACATCTGGAACGAGTTGACCAGATTTTGCCAAAGCACGTATGTGGCTGGGGCGATGGCAACAATAGGGTTGAAGAAGGTTTGAGCCATCCAAATGGCAAGAATGGTATTTTTTTGTCCGAGGGCTTGACCGCCGGCAACGGTATTCTTAAACTTTGCTCCCAACCGCCGGCCAATGATGAATTGCAGTAAACAGATCACCAAAGCGGTGATGGCAACAATCACGGCACTGCTGTAATAGGAGCTGTCCATGTGTATTATATCGTTAGTGGTATGTGCCATCAGTAATGCCAATGCAATTACCCACAACCAGAAAGAGATCATTTGGCGGGTGCGGATGTAATAGTGAAGTCTTGGAAATAACTTCTGAATAATCATGGATAACACAAATGGGAAGATAGCCAAAGGAATAACCTTTGAACAAATGGTTAAGAAGGACTCTATGAAGGTTGGATCAATGCCTGTCTGTCCGTGAGCACCAATTAAAGAAAATATAAGTGGTGCAATCATGGCGATGCCGAGATTGCTGCTGATACTATAAGTGGCAAGGGTAGCTACACTACCGCCTAAAAGTCCGGTGATGACAGGAGCTGATGTGGCTGTAGGGGCTAGTACGCAAATTAAGCCGCCCTCGGCTGCATTAGGATCGAAGTAGAAAAGCAGACCATAGACTAGAAAACATCCGCTTAACTGTATTCCTGCAAACCAATAGTGCAGACGTCTGATTTTCATCTGTCGGGGAGACACTTTACAGTAGGTGATGAATAACATGCAGAAAAGCAGATATGTGGTGATGAAGGTGATGTCTTTCAGTGGCTCGTCCATAAAGTACTTGGTCACGAAAGAGACGTCAGTAAAAATACTATGGAACACCATTCCAAAGAGCATTGATATAAACAATGCGTATGTTTTAAGAAACTTCAGCATATCACCTAATATTGGTATGCAAAGGTAGTAAGAATTAGGTAAATAACTAGGAAGCTCTTTCTGTTTTATCGTTAGAAAATTAGAGCAGTTTTTTTAGGGGTTTTATGATGTTATCTCACCATCCTTCGGCGTTGCACCTATCAGGAAGGGTGGCCCCTTGGTGGCTCCACGTGAGCGGAGCGAAACCTGGGGTTCGGGGGCAATGGTTGTAATGTTTCAAAATTCGATGGAATGATATGCGCTAGATAAAATCTAGCACTCCTGATTGGAGAGCTACAAAACGTTATTTTGTTTTTGGGAAGTTGGAGAGGATGATTCGCTTGCTGGAAGCAAGCAAGCCCGATAGGAGAATGCCCAGTGTGCATCACGTTTAATCGACGTTGTTCGGTAGCAACAAATCCTTATTGATTAGGTATATTATACCGTATTGATGATCAATTAAATAAGGATGAAAATATAGGTTTTTGAAATAAGAAATCCCATCTTATTTTGCTTCCAGCAAAATAAGGCCGTGTTCTTTTTCCAAATAGTGGTTGTAAATCAGAATTCGCTTAATCTGAGATTGAGCGGGTGCTTTTTTGATGAGACAGTCAGGAATATTCTCCGTCTTTAATATGTTTGCAGCTACCCAAGTAGCAAAAGAACTGGCAGTCATGTATTCGCCGCACAGATGTTTGAAATAGGCTACACAGCTTGTCTCTGGTAATATCTTTTCTAAATCGAGATAGATACCGTCGTGCTGGTTGTCACCGTTTCGTCCTAAAAGGAAGAGATCTACATCTTTTCTCTCCAAACCATTGCGCTGGAGCAGATTGTCTATCTCATTTTTCAAATAAGAGACGTCGCATTTTGTAACAAAAGTCTGTACATCAGTCAGTTTTGCCAATGTTTTTTCGTTCTTCTCTTTTCCCAAAAGGAAAAAGGCGGCACCTTCGCCGGGGATACTTCCTGGGTGAGAACCTTCGAAAAGTGAGAGATTAGAAATGGTTTCTTTTCGCCAATAACTTAGTAAGTTAAATATGGTGTAATAGTTATGCAAGAACTCGTCGATTCCACCTGCAAGTACATTGTCTGCCTTGTTTTCTGCAATCAACATTAGAGAATCCATCAACGCACTTTCGAAAGATATGGCACGGTGGCAGTAGGTTATGTTGTAGCCTGTCAGTTTATTCATGATGGCTATCTGCGAACTGACTGTGTTATGTGAAGAGTTGATGAAAGGAATCGGCGAAAGCATTTTCTCGTGGTAATCGTCGATGGAGAGCAGAAATTTCTCCAGATCGTAGAGGCAGGCAAGTCCGGTACCAACCACTACGGCGTCTGGACGAATGCCTTCGGCAGCTTTCAAGCAGAGGTTGGAGGCTCCTAATCCCATCTTAATTACGTGCGACATGCGTCGTAGCAATACGGGATTGATAATCTCCTTGTACACGGGTTCCATTGCATTCAGAATCATGGAGTCTGTATTCACAATGGGTGCGGCAAAAAAAGTACCGTCGTATGTTTGCTGGGGAGATATAATGCCTGTGGAATTTATATAAGCCTGCATGATCAGAGTTTATCTATATCTTGGAAAAAATTAAAGTCGTGTTGGATCCTCCGAATCCGAAAGAGTTGGAAAGTACATTACGGACAGGGTGTTGACATAGTTCTGTAGTTGGGTTTGCGTTCATCTCTTCCAGTTTATTATTGAGAGCTATGTTTGGGAAAACAACGCCACGGTCTATGGCGAGCAGCGAGAAAACAGCCTCGATGGCGCCTGCTGCTGCAAAGGTATGTCCTGTATATCCTTTTGTCGAACTGAACAATGGAACATTATCTCCAAATACCTTGTCCAATGCTCTGCCTTCGGAGATGTCGTTGACGAGGGTACCTGTGCCGTGTGCATTGATATAGTCAATGTCTGAAGGTTGAAGGTAGGAAGAGGCCAAAGCCTTCTCCATTGTTTGTACGGCTCCTTCGCCGTCGGGCGATGAGGCCGTTGCATGGAATGCTTCGTTTCGGTTCGCATATCCGCTTACTTCACCATAGATTTTTCGGCTGCCCACGACATCTTCTGCTTCTAGAACGAGAAAGGCAGCACCTTCTCCTGCCGTTATTCCGTCACGATTCTTGTCGAAAGGTTTGCAACCAGTCTGTGAGAGAATTTCCAAAGAGTTGAATCCGTTTATGGAGAAACGGGAGAGGGCATCCATGCCTCCGACCAACATGCGGTCGGCAATGCCGTTCTTAATCATCCTTGTTCCGTTCATGATGGCGTTGGCCGAAGAGGAACAAGCGGTGCTGATTGTTGTGATATTGCGGGTGATACCCAAATGGTTGGCGATTCGTTCGCCAGCATCGGCACAATCGAAAGAAATGACTTTGTCTTTGTTGGTGCCGTTGCCGGAGATAAGCTCACGGTAGTAACGGTCGTTCAGGTCCATCCCACCTACGGTGTTTGAACCAACCAATCCCATCGAAGAGAGATATTCTTCGCATCCTGACATTTGGACCGCTTCCTTTGCGGCAATCAGTCCTATAAGGAAAGTACGGCTGTCTATTGTAGACAACTCTATACCGCCCATCTTGGCCAATGTTTCGGAGTCTGCTTTTATCTCTCCAACAGGGTAGTTGGAAAGAGAGGTCTCTAAAAGAGAAACCTTTCCTATTCCGCTTCTCTTCTCTGTAAGAGATTTGAAATTTTCTTCCACTCCATTTCCTATCGCAGAAATGATACCGAATCCTGTGATGAAAACTCGTCTCGCCATTTATCTCTTATTCCTTTCCTTGAGATTGGATGAGTTGAGCCATTGTACGAACAGATGTCAATACTTCACGACGTTTCTTAGGATCGTCAATGTGTATGTTGTAGTTTCGCTCAAGTAGAAGCATCAATTCAATGGCATCGATAGAGTCTAATCCTAGTCCTTCTACAAATAGTGGAGCGTCTGGGTCAATGTCTGCAGGTGTGATGTCTTCCAATGAAAGGGCTTCAATAATCTGCGTTTTCAATTGTTCAATTAATTCTTCTTCTGACATAGCGTTAAATTATAGCGTTTAAAAATATTTGCAAATATACACTTAATAGTGGAGTAGAAAGTTATTTATCTTCTCTTTTTCCGGTCGTAGACAATAGCCGTCACGACACAAAGAATGGCGAAAACCAATAGCGTTCCGCTCTCAGGTAAGACGGACAGTAAATCTCCATCTCTGACAAAGATGTCGTAGTATCCGGACAAACCCCAATTGAGAGGAGATATTTTGGAGAGCGTCTGCATGATATTCGGCATTACAAACACCGGAATCCAAACGCCTCCGATGGCAGCCATAATGACTACCGAGATGGATCCGAAAATAGCAGACTGCTGGTTGCTGGTTGCAATCTTCCCGATGGCGATTCCGTAACCGATAGCTGCCAACGAAGATGAGATTGACATCAGGATGATGGCTCCGTAACAGTGGCCCAT
Source organism: Paludibacteraceae bacterium (assembly GCA_023227695.1). GTDB lineage: Bacteria > Bacteroidota > Bacteroidia > Bacteroidales > Paludibacteraceae > RGIG10190. Next base: position 21,931 of record JALNVE010000006.1, on the reverse strand, counting down.
CTCCAAGGCTGGCAGTCCTAACATAGGCAATATATAGATGCCCATGAGGAACATCAGCAGTAACTGCAAAAGACATACCATTAAATAAACTCCAGCCTTTCCCATCAGATAGAGCCAATAAGGACAAGGCATGGTCATCAGTCGGGTGAAGCTGCCGTCTTCACGTTCTTTTATGATGCTGCCAGCAAGTGAGATGACGATGAAGAAGACCGCAAACATTCCCCATGCCGGTACATTATGCTGTACGGAGTTGGGTATCAATCGACCTTGATCCAGACGTGCATACTGCTCTTTGATGCCGATCATGTCATCGGATATTTCAATCTCTCCCATAGGGATAGGCAAGAGCCTTTTTACTTCGATTGAGACTTCGCGAAGTACGAAACCGGTCTGCAGTTTTGCAGCATATTCTTGAATCGAACTGATGATAGTCGATTTAAATGAATTTTTGGTGGTTGGGTCAACGAAGATGGCGATGCTGTCCATCTGAATTGCCGTTGAGGCTGAGTCTGAACCGAATGTCTTAAGCACGCTCTGTCGAATACTCTGACGGATATTCTCCGTTGTATTCTTCGGAATGACGATGCCTATCTGATAGTTGCCTTTTGCTACAGCTTTCTCTAATGAGGAGGCAGTCAATCTCTCTTCTTTTAGAGTCGTGTCGACATTGAAAATATGCGATTGACGGATGCTGCGTTCGATAGAGATTCCCAAGGAGTCTTGGTCCTCATCCAACAGCAACAGTGGAATCTTATTCTCAGTGATGGAGTTGAAGGTGCTGTCTTGCAGATAGGTCATCAGAATGACCAATGCCAACGGCATTATAAACATCATGGCCAATCCCGGTAAATCGCGGATCAGCAGAAGAATGTCCTTGTATATTAATGCCTTGAATCTGCGCATCAGTCTCTTAACTTTTTACCTGTTTTCTGTAAGAAAAGTTCTTCCAGATTTTTTGCACCCGCCTCTTCTATCAAAGTCTTCGGTGTGCCCTTGCAAATAATCCTTCCGTCGTCGACCAAAGCGATGGAGGTACAGAAATGTTCTGCCTCGTCGAGGTGGTGCGAAGTATAGACCATTATGGTCCCTTCTTGGTTTATTCGCTTTAAATTCTCTATGATGACATGACGCGACTGTACATCGATTCCAACCGTAGGTTCGTCCAAGAAAAGAATGCGTGGATTGTGAAGTAATCCTGCTATGAGGTTGACGCGTCGTTTCATTCCGCCTGAGTACTTCTCTATGGTGCGGTCTTGGCTGGTTGTCAGTCCGAAAATCTCTAAGAGTGAATCGATTTTTGGCATCAGCACTTTCTTGGGAATGTTATAGATGCCGCCAAAAATTTTAAGATTTTCTACTGCAGTAAGGGAAGGATAAAGAGCGAAGTCCTGAGGCACAACACCTATCAAGGGTTTGATCTTATCCATCTCATTTTTGATGGAGTAACCGCAGACGCTGACATCGCCACTGTCTGGAGTAACCAATCCGCATAGGATTCTGATGGTGGTTGTTTTTCCTGCTCCGTTCGGACCCAGAAGTCCAAAAATCTCACCCTCTTCCACAGACAATGACAATCCATCTACAGAGGGGTTGACGTTCCCTTTGTAGGTCTTCTGCAAGTTTTTTATTTCTATGATATGTGTCATTGTTTGTTGGGTTTGGGGTACGAAGAGAAAATCAAACAACAGTCTTAAGCTCTTTATAAAATTTCTCTTCCAATACGGCTATTTTGTACAGTACCTCAGACAAGTCCTCGTATGTATATGTTTCTCCTTGGCGTTTCTTGAATATGCGGGCTGCTTTGTAAGCAAAATCACGCCAAAGGTCGCCAATATCTGTGATTCGTTTGGAATAATCGTTTAGCTCCTCAATGCCCGTCTTTTGTGCAGCCTCTTGAAGAAAAGCTCCGAACATGTATCTGAATCCTGCACCACCGGTACCGATTTCTTCCAACATTCGGATAATTTGGGCCAAGTTGAGAGAGGCCTTACGCGGTCCCATCTCCTTCTCCCAATTCTTTATTCTGCGTGAAAGGTAATAGATACCATTAACGCCGAAGTAAGGAAGCCATTTAGGCTGTGAGGTCATCAGCCAACAGTTTTTCTTGATCGCCTTCTTGATCATAGGTACCAAGTCAGGCAATTCATTTGGAACTGATTCTATCCAGTACATCTGTCCCAGAAGGGGATAGGTTCCTCCTTTGGCAAAACGTACTTTTATTAAATCTTTTTTCGTAATACGAACTTTCTCAACGGCGTTTGGGTCGCTCACTATATATTCGCCGGTCTGCTCGTCTTTGCCGACAATGCAGATGTTATGTCCGTTGAAGTGGAAACGGTATTCCAAAGGCACATAGGGAAGGTAGTACATACCGACTACGCAGCCTACCGGTTTGCCCGAGAGGAGAACTTTTTCCATGTCGGCAATGGCCTTCTTTTCGTTCAGATATCTTTTTGTTGTGATTTTGAATCCAAATAGCTTGGAAATTCTGGAGAAAAGTATGCCAGGAAATGTACGGAAAGAGGTGACAGCCATTCCTGCCATCTTCACGAAAGGCATGTGCGAAAAGAACATACCGCTAGCCAATCCGAAAATCATTGGCTCGGATAGTTCGAATCCGTAGAACCTCAACATATTGGAAATTACACCATTTTCGCAGTGAGCTGCTGGTCTATGTTCGAATTTCAATTCCATTTCTGTAGTTAATTATTTGGGAACAGATTTCAGTTCTTCTACTGTAATGCGGAGTACATCTGCGTATTTGTTTAGAGTCTCCCCATCAAGTTGTGAAAATGTATTTGGGTCGAAATGTTTACGTATGGTTCGTTTAGAGAATCCTGTGTAGTCAGAAAGTAGGTCTACCGCCATAAAGTTTTTGGCCGCATGGTATTCCAGCAGACTAGTTTCTCCGGCCAAAACTCTTTGTCTGATGGCTTCGCACTCTTCATTGATGTCTTCTAAGGTAATGTCCAAAGCATCGTTTTTTACACTCCAACCATCACTCATCACGCTTGTATAATTACCGTCTTTGTCGACAGCGTATGTTACATCACGCATGACGGTATCTTTAAAATATTTCAAATCTTGAGGAACGTCTTCTACTTTCATAAAATAAAAAAGTTTAAACTATTAGCAAACGGTTAACATACAGTAACCGTAAGAGAAACGTGCACTTTCTGGCACCATCATTAAAATTTTCTGTCCCTTTTTAAGCTTTCCAGAATATAAGAGCTCCTCGATCATGGCGAAAGCGGAAGCGGAAGCGATGTTTCCAACTTTTGGTAAGTTTAAGAACCAACGCTCTTCAGGTATATAGAAACCTAAGTTCTCGAATTCTTTTAGAATTTGGTCTTTAAAAAACATGGAAGAGAGGTGAGGCATGTACCAATCGATATCGTCTGCCGTAAAGTTGTGCTTCTTAGCCAACTCCATCATATATCTTCCGCCTAGTTTGATAATGTTTTCGCCCAAAAGTCGGGTGTCTTGTTTTAGGGAGAAAAGAGATTTGGTCAACCATTCCGATTCAGGGAAAAAAGTCCAACCTTTCAGAATTCCGTTTTCGTCTTTTTCGGCACCGGCATACATGCAAGTCTCCTTCTCGTTTGCGTATGAGGTGGTCTCAATCCAGTCGATGCGAAGTGAAAGTCCTGATGTGGCAGGTTTGCTCTGAAGCAAGAGTGCTAAAGCACCGTCAGAAAGCATCCAGCGTAAAAACTCTTTTTCGAAGGCCAACAATGGGTGAGAGTCTATTTCAAGGAATTTTTCTGTCTCTTTCTCGAAATAAGAGGCTTTCATCCATGCAGAAAGACGTTCTGATGCCGAAGCAACGGCAGTCTTTGTACTGTCCAGCATAACGGACATATATGCATATTTAAGCGCCTGAATACCTGTACAACAAGAACCGGCAAATGAGGTTACTTCTATATTTCTCTTGCCACCCATTTCGCCTTGAACCATGATGCCATGCGATGGTAATAACTGTTCCGGAGAGGATGTTCCACAAGCCAAAACGTCAACATCGTCGTATGTCAACTCACCTGTTTCGAACAGTTTTTTTATTGCAATAGCTGCCATACCAACATTCGTATGGGTTACATTGCCATCTTTATCCAAAGCATAATAACGTGTCTTAATCCCATTCTTACCCAATACTATCCTTCTTGCTTTTGAAGGTTGGTTATTCACCATGCCAAGATAGCTCTCCATCTCATCATTGGTGATTGGTGAGTTGGGAAAAAACTTAGAGGCTTTTGTTATGTAAACAGCTTCTTTCATGTTCATTTATTTTTTGACGACCATTTTAAGAAAAATGAAATAGTCGGTAATATTCATTATTGTATTTTTTTGTCTTCGCTCCATTCTAAATTGTAGCAAGCCTCTCTTTTCTGTTTGCCAATAAAGAGTGCACGAATAGGATATGTCAGATAAAATACTAAGATTCCAATTGGAGATACAATGTAGAGAACAAAAAAGAGATATAAAAAGAAAAGTGTTTTTCTGAAAGATCTGTTTTTGTCCTCGTATCCTCCTTTTTTTCGGATAAATTTAGCCCAAATATCAAAAATTCGATGGCCTGTCTTTTCTACGAAAATTACTCCCGGTTTATAGATAATAGCCTTCTCATCCATCAACTGTTCTTGCAGCTTGCTGTAGTCGTTGGCATCCATCGCAGACTTGATGGTCTTTCCAAAACGAGATGCCTCTTTTATGTCTTTCTCCGAAACACCAGCACGAGGCCAAATTCCAGATGCCTCTTTCTTTCCGTGAAATAACCATCTTACAATAGTTATTACGCTTACCAAGTTAGCGGTCATGTCTTGTAAAACAATGTGGCCTACTAAATTAGCCTTTGCTTCGAATACGTATTTTCTAATTTTTCGGATGGTCATATACCACATGTTTCTACATCCGTTCACAAAGATAATAATTCTTCCTTTTAGATACTCTTTTACTTGTTCTGAAATGAAAAAAGATTGGATAGGAAGAGATGGAGACAAATACCAAGATTGTCCTGCAACTATCACTAGATCAACATCTTGTACGTCAGATAAGTCCATATCTTTAATTTCGTAAGGCGGAATGCCTAAACGTGTTTCAGGAAAAATCTCGAAAAAGTTGCTGCAATTCCAATAAAAGGGGAATTTTTTTTCCGGAACAATCTCTTTATAGATCACTTCATCGCCAGCTTCTACAATAGGTTGACAAATGTTGTGCATGATATCTAGTGCTTGACCACTTTGAGTGTAGTAAAAAACGACTATCTTTTTCATCCGTCTATTCGTATTATTTTAATTTTTCAATTTTCATTTTCAATCCAATTTTAGGATGTTCCATCTCAATGCTAGAGGGAAATCCTTGCTCGTACTGCTTAAAATCTATCTGTAATGCTTTAATGCAGGCCGGGCGATAAACCTTCTGTAACTGGCGTGCCGAATCGTCTACCATGTAGTATGCTTTGCCGTCATTCGCTTTGGCTTTGTAACCTGTCTGTGTTCCTTTCTGGTACTTCTTCGCCTTCATCCTTTCTGGAACATTGTATAGGAACAAAGTGCGTAAATCTTTCTCTAAAGTGGAAATCACCATCTTTTTATTCATCTGATCCAAACAACGGTTCACGACAAGGCTGTCAGAATTTATCTCAAAATCAAAGACAGTCATTCCGAAGTAACTCGTAAAGATGAGCTGTGAGGAATTAGGCCTTTCTCCTTTGGAGACCAACAACATTCCAGCAAAGTTGTTTTCTTTATAGTCTATCTCCATGTTGAATGATTGAACGGTGTCTGCTTCCACAAAGATAGGATAGAGCTCCGCCTTTGTGATGTTTACCTTCCCAACTTTCTCCATGTTTTTGAAAATCTTTGGAGTACAAGCTGAAAGAAGAAATAGGGAGATAGCTAAAAGAGTTATTCGCATAAAGCTATTTATTTCTGAACGTTGAACTTGTCTGCAGGAATGCTGCCGTTAAGTTCCTTTTCTGTATATATATATTCGGTGAAATCTCTATCTTTTGCTTTCGCATTCTTAGAGGCTTCGATCATCTTCATGGATGATACGGACATGTCGCTCTTTAAAAGATGAAGGTCAACCTCATAAATTAAATTCTTTACTATAGAGTCTGTTGGGTAAACCTTTATCACATACTCCTTTTCATTTTGGAAATACTCAATTTTGTATTTGGAGTTGAGTGTTTTTAAATTACCTGTCATACAAGAAGATATTACTGTCACCATCTCTTGCATAAGTCCGTTGGAAGAGACGTCGTAAATAGTCTTTTTACCATTCATGTCCATCTTGATTTTTGAACCGTTGATAACAATCAGGTACTTCATTGGAGAGGTGTACTCAAGGCATACTTTATCTGATTTTGAATAGAAGAAGTTACCATTGGAAATGAGGTCACTCTTCATCGTGGCGATATGTTTTACCTGCTTAAATTTGCTTTGGAGGGAAGAAACCTTCTTCATCTCCGTATTTATCTTGGATGTGAGTGTATTTACATCAGTGACGGGTTTCAAATCGTTTTGTGCCGTTGTCATTGAAAAACAAACCATCAAAACCATACATAATACCATCAATCTTTTCATGTTTATCAAATTATATTGAACAATTTATCTACTCTTTTTATCTCGTATCCGTTTTCGGTAAGGAAGGTGAGTACACGTTCCAAAACCTCTGCGGAGTAGGGAAGCTTATCGTGCATCAGGATAACAGCTCCTGGTTTTATCTGTCGCTCAATGCGGGCAACAATCTTCTCTACATTGTCTGTTGTTGTGTCGAACGAACGGATACTCCAACCAATCACATAGTAATCGAAGTGTTTCAAAGCCTTCTTTACCAAAGGATTGGTTATTCCGAATGGCGGACGGAAATAGTGGACGGGTACGCCTGTTGATGCATAAATAACATCGTCGGCTTTCCGAATGTCGTTCACCATCTTCTCTTTCTTCAACAAAGGGAAACTATTCACGTGAGAATAGGAGTGATTCCCAATAAGATGTCCTTCGACAAACATCCTTTCTACCAATCCAGGATATTTCTTTACATTCTCGCCAATGCAGAAAAAAGCTGCTTCAACCTCCCATCTCTTCAGTACCGAGAGAACTTTTTCTGTGTTCTCTGGATGTGGACCGTCGTCAAATGTAAGTGCTACTACTTTCTCTGTCGTTTTCTTTCTGCAATATGCTTTGACATAAAACCCTGACGAAATCTCGTAAGAGGCATACACCAACGAGATCAGAATTGCAAAAATTAATATCAGAAATAGCGGAACCACCATATGTTTAATATTCTAAATAGCTTCAAGAAGATATATCGAGTGGTTGACGTTTTGGTACGAGTTATACAAAAGTACTCGCTCCAATTTGTCAACCTTACCGTTAGGATGCATAGCGAACGGCAGTTTCTGTCTTTTCAGAATGTTGGCAATACACCAAACACCAAACGATGCTGCTGTATGATACTCACCGCAAAGATGCTTAAATTCTGCAGTAGGAGTGTTGGATGAAATTTCGCTTTTAAAGTTCTGAAACGGAACATCCAAAAGCTTGTCTCCACTGTTGCCTAAAACCACTAAATCAACATCCTTCATCGTAAGCGAATGCTTATCCAAAAAGGAGTTGATTCTGTCGTCAGCTTTTTCGTTATCCTTCAATTGGAACTGATGAACGTCTATTAACTCAGCGTATGAGCTTTCTGTCTTTTCAGAAGAGAGCATAAAGAATTGTGCCCCTTCGCCCATTACGGCCCCGTTTCTCCAGAAACCCAAACGTTTTGTCACTTCATACTCGGAAGGGGTAATCTCGTCTATAGCTCCTACTAAAACACGTGTTGCCTCGTCGTCGGTCAACTGCATCATGGCATCAATCAACGCTGTCTCGAAAGAGAACCCGCGGTGAACATACGTGAAGTTATATCCTTTATTTTGTAGGATTAGTGCAATCTGAGCACCAATCGTATTAAATGTAGACTGAATAAATGCTGTAGGGTTTAAAAGCTGCTCGTGATTAACCACGATAGAGTTCAGAAACTTCTCCGTGTCGGCTAAGCAACCAAGACCTGTAGCGGTTATGATGGCATCTGGATTCTCGACCGAAGAGCCCTTCGCACATTCGAGTGCGGCGGCTACGCCCATCTTGATGACATGGCTCATTCGTCTGCGCAATCCTGCGTTGAGGATGTAGAGCTTATAATCAGGCTCAATGGCCGACAGATAAGGCATTTCGGGATTCCTTTCGACAATGTTGTCTAGGAACTCTTCTGTACCGAAAGTGTTCTGAGGGCTGATTGAGCTAATATTTTCTATGTAACAACTCTTCATACCTGTTATTTTTTTAGGGAAGAGAAAACTAATGAGGAGACATTTCCTCCGAATCCGAACGAATTGGACATTACAACGTTAACGCCTGCGTTATGGATGGTATCCACCACTGGCGTGAGCATGATATCTGTCATCGGGTTCTTGAAATTGTAGGTGGAGAATACCACATCGTGTGTGATGGAGAGGATGGAGTAAACAGCCTCGATTCCTCCTGCGGCGCCTAGTATATGGCCGGTATAGACCTTTGTCGAACTGAAATGGGGAATCTTATCGCCGAAAAGTCGCTTCAAGGCGGTACCTTCCGATTGGTCGTTGTTGCCTGTTCCTGTTCCGTGAACATTGACATAGTCCACATCCTCAGGTTTCAAACCTGCTTTTTTCAAGGCTCCTGCCATAGCGCGTAAAGGTCCGTCACCGTCAGGCGAAGTTGCCGTTTGGTGGTAAGAATCATTCTCGTTCGCATATCCTGCTAATTGGCAGTAAGGCTTTTTGTCTTTTAAAGTGTCTTCGCGTTGCAGCACAATGAAACCGGCACCTTCGCCTAGGTTGAGGCCGGCACGAGTCTCGTCGAACGGACGACACAACTCATTATCTAAAATCATTAACGAACTGAAACCATTGATCGTAAACAGACAAAGTGGATCAATACCTCCTGCCACAACAACGTCGAGCAGATTGTGCTTCAGCATACGGTCTGCCAACATAATGGCATTGGCCGATGAGGAACAGGCCGTGCTGATGGTGGTCACGTAGTCGCGGATGCCGACGAAGTCTGCAATCTTCTCCGTGCTGTCACCGCAATCGTGGGAAATGACGTTACGTAATCGTCCTCCATTGGGCTTTGCAAGCATCTCTTTGTAGAAGTTCTCGCTTAGATCCATTCCTCCCGCTGAGGTGGAAGAGATGAGGCCAATCCTCAAACCGGAGTTGGTCTTTATGCCTGCATCTGTCAAGGCCTCTTTGACTGCCACCATGCCCAAAAGGGCGGTACGTGAATAGGTCTTCGTTATCGGCAATCCGAGCATCTGCTGAAGCTGTTCGTTAGAGAGCTTCAGCTCGCCCACAGGCACGTCGTGTGTGGACTCGAAAAGAGTGAGGCATGAAATGCCCGTCCTTTTAGCCAATAGTGCTTCGAGGTTCTCCTTTACATTCTTGCCGATTGCTGATATGACACCGATGCCGGTTACGTAACTGCTCATTTTTTTATTTCTTATTTGCAGAAATAAAGTCTGCTAAAGTCTGGATGGAATAGAAAATTTTCTTTCCTTCTTTTGGGTCGCCGATGTGCAATCCATAATGTTTCTCAAGAAGAAGAATGATTTCTAGAGCGTCAATGGAGTCAAGACCCAAACCTTCGTCTCCGAAAAGTGGAGCGTCTGTGTCGATGTCCTGTGGTTTCACATCTTCAAGATTCAACTCTTCAATCAATTGCACTTTTAAGTTCTTTATTAAATCTTCCATTCAAAAAATCTATATTACAGTTTCTATTTTATAACGAAATTCGTTTCAAGTTATTTCTTCTCAACTAATAGTAAATGAGCAGAATAATCATCTTTTAAGAAATCTACCCAACCTACTATCATCACTTTTGTGTTCTGGCAGGAGAGGGAGAGAGATGCGATTTGTTCCATTCGTTTTCTGTCAAACTTCTCATCTATCAGGAAGAGGTTCTCTCCTTTGAATTTGTTTCGGATGCTGACTTCGCCCATTACAATGTTGGCCAATGTGTAGACAAACACAGCCGGACTTAGCTGATAAGTGCTTCTGTCGTCGATGATGTGCTGGTGCGTAATATCCGTGTCCAATGAGGAGTAACGGTTGGCCAAAAGCATGGAAATCTCGTCCTCTGCATATTTTTCGTGCAGATTTACACCTTGCAAAAGGAATTCAGTTGCAATAAGTCCAAGTTTGCAAAGGTCGTCCATCTTGGAGAACTTCATGTATGGCTCAGAAATGGACTTGAAGGCTGCACGTATGAAGGCTGCGTAGTCTTGGTAGTCAGAACCGTCAAAAACAGTCTTTCCGTCAATCATCACCTTTTTGTCGGCGATAACGCATTCTTTGATGGTCTTTGCGCAATCATCGTTTGGCACTTTGTTGCCGCTCTTCTCGGTAGAGAAGATAACAGCTGCGTTGCAGCCTCCGAAACCGGATGCGGTCTTCAGTATGTTCTTTATCTGTGCTGGACGGGTCTCTGTTGTCACATTGACATTTACAGGCACACCCAATTCTGAGAATCCTAATGTGCGGAACAACATTTGTCTGCGGATGGCTTCCAAACAAACAACGGACTCAATCAGTCCGGATGCTCCCATTGTATGTCCAATGTAACCCTTTAAACTCAATAGCGGAGAACTCTCCAAATGGGTAAGGCCTACGGCCTTCGACTCCATCTCGTCATTGTAGACAGTGGCTGTTCCGTGCATTTCTATCATGTGGATGTCTGATGCCTTTAATTCAGCCTCTTCCATGGCATGGGTAATGGCTAGGTGCAACTCATGACCTGTACGTGACGGGCCTGAGATGTGGTTGGCATCATTGCTGCTGGAGCAACCGGCTACCATGATAGGTGTTGCGTCTTTGACCAACGACTTGTCGACAGACAAAATCAATGTAGCTACGCCTTCGCCCATCGACAATCCATCACGACTTTTGTCGTAAGGCTTGCATGGGTTAGGGCTGACCGATTTGAATGACATGAAGCCGGAAATGATAAACTCCGTCGTCAAATCGCCACCAATCAGAACCACATGGTCGTATTCACCTGATTTCAAAAGCCTTTGACCTAAAAGAATGGCCAAAACTCCTGAAATACAAGCGTTTGAAATTATATAGGGTTTGTTTGTAGACTTGAAGAAAGTAGAGACATGAAGCGCCATGTTAGCAAGCTCGGCGTCGGGATTCAAAGTCTCTGATTTGGCAATCAGATCAATGTTTCCTTTGGTAGTGGAGAAGATGAAAGCGGTACGTTTGGAACTGGCATCAACACCGCATCTCTGCAAAGCATCGGAAGCCGAGAGGATCATTAGTTTCTCCAAACGGTGATAGTTGGATAACTTTTCCCACAAAGGCAAAGTTATCAAATGGCTATCGTCAATAATAGAGTCAACGAAAGGTTCTGGAAACAAAGAGGCGTCCTCGTATCTCTTTATTCCTGTCTTTTCGGCCTGAATATTGTCCACATTTTCGCGAGTGGTTGTGCCTAAAGAGGTGATGATATTATCACCAACAGCATATACTACTCTATGATTTTCCATCTCTTTTTCCATTCCAAATAAATATCCGGGTTCGATAAGACAAGTTGATCCTCGTTGTCTAAGAAAACTTGTACGCTTCTGCCCGTTGCAACTAAAGTATTATTTGCTTCTCTAAAAACAGAATATTCAAAAACTATTTTAGCAGAATCTTTGTTAATAAATCGTGTTTCGACAATAGCTCTGTCATCTACCATCAAAGGCGATTTGTATTCACAGTTGATCTCCACTATTGGAACTTTATAACCTGCTTCATAGAGGTTCATATAAGAGAGCCCGTATCGTCTGCCAAAAGATTCTCGTCCATCTTCAAAATAGCGAATATATTCGCCATGCCACACGATGCGCATGGAATCTACTTCGCTGAATCGGACTTGTACCGTTGTGCGGTCTATCAAGGCTGCTTCTGCTATTTTACCTATTCCTCTATGCATTTCTCTTCCTTAACAGATTAAAATGAGTGCAAATATAATAAAAAAAAGGAAAATTGTAGATGAATAAACAAGTGCAGTTATAGGCAGAACTTAGTAGAAAGCATAATTATTAAACGAGATGAATTTTGGTCAGTTTCACGCGGTTTTATGGACAGCAAAAATTCCTGCAAATACATGTTACTACGAAATTTCGAATAATGTATTACGCTTTAAAATTCCTCTGTCAAAATCAAGTTGATTCGTATTTGATGATCTATCCTACTATTAAATAAACCACATAAGCCACATAAATACAGATCAGTAAGAAACCTTCCCATCTTTCGATCTGACGGCCTTTTCCTGTGAAGATGAAAAGGAACAATAACAAGGTTGCGAAGATGTTCAAATAGATATCCATCAAACTTTCAGTTGCCATCTCGATTGGAGAAATCAAACCGCATACACCTAAAATCAATAGGGTATTGAAGATGTTGGAACCGATAACGTTTCCAACTGCCATTTCGACTTGGTGCTTTCGGGCTGCTACGACAGAGGTGGCAAGCTCGGGTAGGGAAGTGCCGATGGCGATGATCGTAACTGCGATGATGCGTTCTGAAATGCCCATTACCGTAGCAATCTCAATGGCAGAATTGACCAACCATTTTCCTCCTAAGAAGAGGCCTGCAAAACCTATAATAATGAATAGAATGGATTTCCATAAGGATAGGGTCTTGATGCTTACCTCTTCAGCTTGGTTATGTGTGGCTACGTACGTAGTGTAAATATTGAAAACTCCGAAAAGAACAAGGAAAAAAACCGCTTCCCATATCCCAATGGCCTGTTCACCTATGAAGAAAGTTCCTAAAATAACGAGTGAGCAAAGGATGGCGTAAGGTACCTCAATGGTCGTGGTGTTTTTCAAAATGTTCATTGGATAGATCATGGCAGAAATACCGATGATGCCTAAAATGTTGAATATGTTAGAACCCAATACATTTCCTAATGCTAATGCAGATTGACCCTCTATGGCAGACATGCTACTGACAATCAATTCAGGAGCAGATGTTCCGAATGCTACGATAGTAAGACCGATCACAATGTTTGGGATATTATAATGGGCTGCTAAGGCAGAACCTCCATCTACTAATTTATTTGCTCCTAGTACAATAATTGCTAAACCGCCTAAAAGGCCAAGAATGGATAGTAACATATTTCCTTTGTAATGTTGAAGAAATTTTGAATCATTAGAAGAGACGGGAATTTTTCCCGTCTCTTCTAAGTTATAAAAAAAGAAGAGACCAAGGTTGGCTGCCTCTTCTTCTCTATTGGATTAAAGGCTCTCTAAGATACGTTTGATCACTGTCTCAGCAGAAATCTCACGGTTGGCTGCCTCTTGAATTACCAAAGATTGTGGGCTTTCGATGACCTCATCTGTAACGATCATGTTACGACGAACAGGCAAGCAGTGCATGAAGAATGCGTTGTTTGTCAAAGCCATCTTCTTTGAAGTTACTGTCCAGCTCATATCTTTGCTGATAATCTGTCCGTAGTTAGGATCCATGTATGCTGACCAGTTCTTTGCATAGACAAAGTCTGCACCTTCCAAAGCTTTGTCCTGATTGTACTCGATCTTTGCACCACGTGCAAATTTAGGATCCAACTCATATCCTTGAGGGTGTGTGATGACAAAGTCAACATTAGCCTCGTTCATGAAGTCTGCGAATGAATTAGGAACAGCCTGCGGAAGTGCACGAGGATGCGGTGCCCATGTCAAAACTACCTTTGGACGAGCCACTTTCTTGTGCTCTTCAATGGTAATCAAGTCGGCAAAGGCCTGCAATGGGTGAACAGTAGCTGACTCCATACTGAAGACTGGCTTTCCTGAATATTTGATGAACTGGTTCAAAATCGTCTCCTGATAATCGAACTCTTTGCTCTCGAAACGTGCGAATGAACGTACACCGATAACATCGCAGAACTGAGCCATAACGGGAATGGCTTCCAAAAGGTGTTCTGATTTGTCGCCGTCCATAACAACACCGCGTTCGGTCTCCAATTTCCATGCGCCTTGGTTAATGTCGAGCACCATTGTGTTCATACCCAAGTTCATACCCGCCTTCTGAGTACTTAGACGGGTACGGAGGCTGTTGTTGAAGAAAACACAAAGAAGGGTCTTGTTTTCACCCAGCTTTTTATAAGCGAAACGGTCTTTCTTGACCTCCAAAGCCTCTTTTACGGCCTTGTTCAAATCGCCCAAATCCTGGGCCATCAGTAATTTCCTCATATCTTATTTTTTTATGAATATCGTGAATTAAAAGCTAATTAATAGAACTCACCTTAATTTCTAGTTTGTCCGTCACCTTTGATAATCCACTTGTAGGTGGTTATCTCTTCCAATGCCATTGGTCCGCGGGCATGCATCTTCTGGGTTGAGATTCCGATCTCAGCACCTAGACCGAACTGCGCACCGTCTGTCCAGACTGTAGCTGTGTTGGTGTAGATACAAGCTGCGTCGACCATCTTGTCGAACTTGGCAATGTTTGCCTCGTCCTTACTGATGATGGCTTCACTGTGTTTAGAACTGTATTTGGCTATGTGTGCCAAAGCCTCGTCAATATTGGCAACCGTCTTGATGGACAATTTGTAATCGAGGAATTCTGTTCCGAAGGAGTCGTCTGTAGCCTTCTTCAGCAACTCAACTGGATAGTGACCGTCCAAGAAGGTGTAAGCCTTCAGGTCAGCATAGATGATGACGTTCTTAGTGGCCAATCTTTCGCACAGGAATGGAAGGTCAGACAAACGCTTCTCGTTGATGATGACGCAATCCAATGCGTTGCAGACGCTCACTCTTCTCGTTTTTCCGTTGAAGATGATGTCTGCGCCCTTCTCCTTTTCACCTGTCTCGTCGAAGTAAGTGTGGCAGATGCCGGCACCCGTCTCAATTACTGGGACTTTTGCGTTATGACGGACAAAATTGATCAGGTTGGAACTACCTCTTGGAATGATCAAATCTATGTAATCTACTGCGTTGAGCATTTCGCCAGTAGCCTCTCTTCCTGCAGGAAGCAATGCTACAATATTTTGGTTGATTCCGAAACGGTCAAGCACAGAGTGGATAATCTTTACGATAGCACTGTTGGAACAATGGGCGTCTGTTCCTCCCTTCAAAATGCAGGCGTTGCCTGATTTGAAACAGAGGGAGAATACATCGAAACTTACGTTAGGACGAGCCTCGTAGATGATGCCGATTACTCCGAATGGAACGCTTATTTTCTTAACCTTCAAACCGTTTGGTAAAACTTTGTCGGCCAAGATTCTTCCCAATGGAGACGGTAACTTCGTAACGTTTCGCATATCTCCGGCGATGCCTTTGATGCGGTCAGCAGTTAACTTCAAGCGGTCGTATATCGGATTAGCTTCATCCATCTTTGCCAAGTCTTTTGCATTCTCGGCAAGAATATAGTCCATTTGAGCTTCGGTCTCGTCGGCCAAAGCCAAGAGAACCTTGTTTATTTTATCGTCGTCTATTAGGCTTAAAGCAACAGAGGCTTGTCTAACCTGTTTGAATATATCTGTTAAATCCATAAGCGATTTTTTTCTGATTACTTATTATATATTTTTCTAGCGTTGTTTTTTTAGCAAATCACAAAGGCTGAGTAAATGTGCCAATACGCCTGAGGGCTCGCCCAATGTTCATTTGCTCTTATAGAGAAATCAACATCTCATTTCTGTAACGCTATTAACTATAAAATATACATGTAGTCGCAATGAATGATAGGTTTTTCGCCTTTCATCCCAATAAGTTTGCGAGCTTCGGTGCTGCTGTACTGAACCTTACCGAGTCCAATCTGCTCACCGTTGTTGCCGATGATCTTTACGATATCGTCTTTTTCAAACTTACCCTTCACATCGGTTACACCTACCATAAGAAGCGAAGTGGCCTCTTCCTCTCCAGTCAAAGTCTTCGTCGCACGTTCATCTATGTGGATTTCGCCTTTCGCAAAACCTTCGCTGTGGGCAATCCATTTCTTCACGCTTGAAACCGGCTCAGGCGAGGCGATGAATCTTGTACAAACTGTCTCCTCCTGGTTGTCCATCAAGTCAATCAGGATGTTATCCTTCTTTCCGTTGGCGATGATGACCTCGATACCTTCATCTGCCACTTTGCTGGCGATGTTAGTCTTGGTCTGCATTCCTCCACGGCCAAATGTGGATTTTCCTGCTTGTATGTAAGCGGAGAGGTCTCTCTTTCCCGGTAAAACCTCCCGGATCACTGACGATTCAGGGTCGCTCGGGTTACCATTGAAGATGCCATCTATATTGCTCAATATGATTAGCTTTTCGGCATCCATCATGGCTGCCAAAAGGCCAGAAAGTTCATCGTTATCAGTAAACATCAGTTCCGTTACCGAGATGGTATCGTTTTCGTTTACGATAGGAATGACGCCGTGTTCGATCATCACCGACATGCAGTTGCGTTGGTTCAAGTAATGACCTCTGGTGCTGAGACTCTCTTTGGTAGTGAGCACCTGTCCGCAAGTGATTCCGTGGTCACGGAAGAGCATGTAGTAACGGTGAATTAACCTTACCTGACCGATGGCAGAAAAGAGCTGTCGGGCAGAAACAGTGTCGAGTTTCTCTGCCAAGACCTTTGAACGGCCGGCAGCTACGGCACCTGAAGAGATGAGAATAATCTCGACGCCACGGTTGTGAAGCTCTGCTATTTGGTCAACTAGAGCTGACATTCGCGTGTAGTCAAGAGAACCGTCTTTCTTCGTAAGCACATTGCTTCCTATCTTTATTGCGATTCTTTTGTTCTGCATCTTTTTATCTCTTTATTTTGGGAAAAGTCGGGCGCAAAGGATTGCACCCGAACCTTTCGTCATTATTTCTTGTCTTTGTTTCTAATCTCTACACGACGAATCTTACCGCTGATAGTCTTAGGAAGTTCATCTACAAATTCAACCACACGTGGATATTTGTACGGAGCAGTTGTACGTTTCACGTGGTCTTGAATCTCCTTAATAAGAGCATCTCCAGCTTTGTCCTTGTACTCTTTGGAAAGAACAATGGTAGCCTTGATGATCTGTCCACGGATGTCATCAGGAACACCTGTGATGGCGCACTCTACAACAGCTGGGTGAGTCATACAAGCACTTTCAACCTCGAAAGGACCGATACGGTAACCGGAACTCTTGATAACATCATCTGTACGACCAACAAACCAGAAGAAACCGTCCTCGTCACGCCAAGCAAGGTCGCCGGTGTGGTAAGTGTTGTCGTTACATGACTCTTTAGTCTTCACTGGGTCACGGTAGTACTCCTTAAACAATCCTACAGGATAACCCTTATCTGTGTGGATAACGATCTCACCTTGTTCACCATCCTCGGCTTTACGACCGTCGGCTGTGATAAGGTCGATGTCGTATGCAGGGTTTGGAACACCCATTGAACCTGGTTTTGGCTCCATCCAAGGGAAAGTGGCGATGGTTACGGTGGTCTCAGTCTGTCCGAAACCTTCCATCAACTTAACGCCTGTAGCCTCTAAAAAGTCGTTGTATACGCTTGGGTTCAAAGCCTCTCCGGCAATTGTACAATATTTCAAAGAAGAAAGATCGTACATGTGAAGATCTTCTTTAATCATGAAACGGAAGATGGTTGGAGGAGCACAGAAAGATGTGATCTTGTAATCCTGAATCATCTTCAACATATCTGCTGGAGTGAATTTCTCATGATCGTAAACGAATACAGTAGCACCAACGAACCATTGTCCGTAAAGTTTTCCCCAAACGGCTTTACCCCAACCTGTATCGGCAACTGTAAGGTGAAGACTCTTTTCATTCAAGTTGTGCCAATATTTTCCGGTTACGATATGACCCAATGGGTAAGTGAACGTATGAGCCACCATCTTAGGTTCGCCTGTTGTACCTGATGTGAAGTACATCAACATGATGTCATCATTATTGTTCGGATGCTCAGTCTTAACGAATGGAGCTGCTGATTCAATTCCTTTATGAAAATCTTCCCAACCATCAGGGATGATTGGACCTACTGAGATCACCTTCTCGACAGAAGGAGACTCGGCCAATGCATCAGAAATATGTGTCATGATAACCTGCTCACCGTCTGCTACTATCGCTTTGATAGTTGCTGCGTTGGCTCTGTAGACGATATCCTTCTTTGTCAAAAGGTGTGTAGCAGGGATGGCTACTGCCCCAATCTTGTGCAATGCTATAATGGAGAACCAGAATTCATAACGACGCTTCAAAATCAACATCACCATGTCACCCTTTCCAATACCAAGAGATTGGAAATAAGCAGCTGTCTTGTCTGATTCGCGTTTTATGTCTTCAAAGGTGAAGTCAATATGTGCACCTTTATCGTTGACCCAACACAAAGCAACCTTCTTTGGGTTTATTCTTGCCCATTCGTCAACAACGTCGTAAGAGAAGTTGAAGTCCTTTGGAACGTTTATTTTAAAATTCTTTCTAAAATCTTCCAAGGAGTCGAAGTCGATTCTTGGTAAATATTTTTCGAGCATTTTGTATGTCTTTTTATGAAATTCACAGAACCCAGTGGAAGAGAGACTCTCGGAAAGGGTGATGTGAGAAATTTGTTATTAAGAAATAAGTTAATTACATGATGATGGCCAAGAAACGGACAGTCTTGCCATTAAGGGCTTTCATGCCGTGATTTATGCCAGAATCGAAGTAGATGCTGTCGCCTTCGTTCAAAGTCAATTGCTTGCCGTTCAATTCCAAAATCATGCTGCCTTCCAATACCATGTTGAACTCCTGTCCGGGGTGTGAATTGAGGTGGATGGGCTTGTCGTTAGGCTCTACCGTTACAATAAACGGGTCAGCTTTACGATTGATGAAACCTGCAGCCAATGACTGGTATTTGTAAGCCTTTGTGCGTTCCATGGCTGTTCCTTGATCCTTACGAGTTAAGTAATAGGCACGCATGTGCGGGTCGTCGCCAAAAAGTAGGGATGTCATCTCGACTCCAAATTTTTGGGAGATGCGGTGCAAAATACTTACGGGAATGTCTTTAATGCCGCTCTCGTAGGCAGTGTACTCTTCTTTAGAGATGGAACAAACATCGGCCAATTCTTGCTCAGTAAGTTCCAAAGCATCGCGCAATCCTTTCAGACGCTCTGCAATTTGTTTGATTTGCTCGTTCATTTCGTATCCTATTTATTAGCCTTAATTCCTTTAATAACGGAGTTGGAGAAACCATACTCTTCCATAACGTTCAAACCTTTGATGGTCCATCCGCCAGGAGTGGTAACCTTGTCTATCTCAACTTCGGCGTTTGATTTGTTTTGAAGAATAAGTTGAGCTGCACCGATCATTGTCTGGGCAATAACCTCTTGTGCTAAGTCTGGGCGAATACCCAACTCAACGGCTCCCTCTGTAGCTGCTCTTAAGTAGCGGAGTGCGTAAGCGATTCCGCAAGAAGATACAGAAGTGAAGGCTCCCATCTGAGACTCAGGAATAGAGATGGCCATTCCTAATTTGTTGAATGTTTCAACGATGAAAGCTTCTTGTTCTTTGCTAGCGTTGAGTGAAGAGACGAAAGTCATGCTCTCGCGCAAAGACATGGCCGTGTTTGGCAGAAGACGGAAGAGCGTGAACTCTTTGCCTACCTTGTCTGCGATAGTCTGTAAGTTAACGCCTGCAGCAACGGAAATGATGATGTGTTTTTTCGGATCAAGTGAAGGTTTCAATCCGTCGAGAATTGTTTCAACCAACCATGGCTTAACAGCCAATAGTACGTAATTTGCATTTTTTACGGCCTCGTTGTTGTTAGTCGTAGTGAAAATGTTCTTGTTAATCTTGCTGATGTTTTTTAGTGAAGCTTCGCTTGCGTCTGCAACGAAAAAATCTTCAGCTTTGCATTCTCTACTCTGATACAATCCTTTGATGATTGCACCACCCATGTTACCTGCTCCGATTAATGCTATCTTCATATCCGAAAATTTTATTTTAAAGAATCTGTTGACGTTTGATTGTCAAAAGAATTCCGTTCTGTTTGTCCTACTTTGTGTGAATCCAGCCGCTACCATAATCACTATCTGAGAAGTAGGAGTCGCGACCTTTCCCACCTTTATTTTGCAAAGTTATGATTTTCAAATAATATTAAGAAAAGGATTGTTATAAAGTTGATTAATAAATGATAGAAATTCACCCTAATTTGGGTGACTTTTTGTTGGGAAATGCCTATTTTTTTCATTTTAGGCTGCTGAATGGCAGAAAAACTAATTGGACCAATAAGATTTTAATCTAATTGGTCCAATTAGTAAGCAGCCAATTGGCTGCTCTAAAGCTAGGAAGGCTTGCTTCTAACAAGCCGATTAAGTGTACTAAATTCTAAGAATACCTTAATCGAAAATGTCAATGGATTTTAGTTTCCATCCATTGAAATCCTTAAACCAAGTAGTTGCTTCTTCCTTTCCTTTGTATATAATAATTACATCAGCATTTTTTTCATCATTAGAAACAACTATTCTTCCTAATGACAAATCTTTAGTTTTTTTGTATTTTGAAGCAATTCTTTCTGCTGTCAAAAATATCAATCCTTCTACTCCTTCTCCGTTACGTAATTTATCACGAGTAGAATAACTTGCGTTTTTAATAGTTTTTTTAAAAGTCTGCTCGTTGAATGATACGGCCAAATCCTCAGATATATATTTTGATATGTAATGATTCTGCGAATGGATATATCTAAGAAAATCCATTACTGATTTGTTTAAAGAATCAGATTTATATGAACAATCATCTGCTTTTTTAGAAGTATCACTCAAGCTCTTGTTTGCAAAATTCTGAATATCATTAGCAGAAATGGCAAAGTTGGCATTTTCTCTTCTCATAGCTTTCCAAGTGTTTATTCCCACTACTTTATAGACTGTTGCATTTCTTGATGTTGATTTAACTAATAGAGGACCACCAGAACTTCCCGGATCAACTTGAGCTGTATGTTGAATAATTGTCGCTTTTTTAGTCTCTTCAAAATCTTCGTTTTTTACGTTAGAATTGGAAATGATGCCTTTTCCTAATTGCCAAAGAGGATCGTTGCCGAATCCCGGATAACCTGCAGTCCAAACCTCCATACCTTCCTCTATAGGTTTAGTATCTAACGTAAGTGATTCTTTGAATTTTGCATCTTCTGGCAATCTGATTAATGCCAAATCAATCTCATCATCCTTTCTTATTACTTCACAATTTGAGTAATCTATATCTGCACTGTCTTTTGAAAAGGTCAAGTTTGCAGAGTTAACAGCACCAATTACATGCTTATTTGTTAAGATATAGAACTTACCTTTTTCTGATTGATATACAAATCCAGATCCAAATGAATTTTTGATTCTGCTTTCCAAATCTCTACTAGCAGAGAAAAAACCTTGACCAGAAAGTACTGTCGCCATCTTTTGAAATGCTATTTTTTTATTAACATCAAAATCTTGTCTAACCACACAAACCATATTTTTTAATTCTTGTGCAGATAATGATGATAGCGTCAGAAGAAATAAGACAATCGAAATTAGTTGTTTCATTCTATTGAGTTTTTTGTTGTCATTTGAAATAAGCGTTATATTCATTTACGATATCAATAATGTCATCTGAGGTATAAGACATCTCGTTTATTTTCTGAACCAATTCTGGATAATCGAAGAAAAAGCTGCTAAATAACTCTTTATCTATTTTTTTGTCTCCAGCAAAAACTGAAGCTTTGCATAAAGTTACAGTAAAATCTTGGTCGTCTTTTTTCCCTACATAAAATGTTGCACTACCAGTATCATAAATAAAAAGACTGATTTTTCCTTTTACAATCAATGGAAGCCATTCATCTGTTCGCTTATTAAAATCTCCATTTTTGGCATCACTAAAGCTTACGCAAGGATAATTGTAATTATATATATTGATATTACCGTCTATAGGATTACC
>JALNVE010000005.1 GCA_023227695.1 Paludibacteraceae bacterium | reverse complement strand
GCTATGACAAACTGTATCAGATGCGTCGCCAGGATAAGCCTTCTGCATCATAAGAGAAGCAACTGGTTTACCTACGATATTACTACGGCCAACAACTACACAGTTCTTTCCTGCTGTTTCGATCTCATAACGTTTCAAAAGTTCCAAGATTCCAGCTGGTGTTGCAGATACGAATGAAGGCAAACCAATGGAAGTACGTCCTACGTTGATTGGATGGAAACCATCCACATCTTTCCTGTAGTCAATAGCCTCAATCACCTTCTGCTCTGAGATATGCTTAGGCAAAGGCAACTGTACGATAAATCCGTCAACATCAGGATCTTCATTTAAAGCCTTAATGTGAGAAAGGAGTTCGTCCTCTGTGACATCAGCATCAAAAGCCAACTTTGTGGATTTGAAGCCAACTTGCTCGCAAGATTTCACCTTATGGGCAACGTAAGTTTCACTACCTCCATCGTGACCAACGATGATAACAGCCAAATGAGGTGTTTTACCACCCTTTGCCTTGATATCTGCAACTTCTTCAGCTATTTCCTGCTTTATTTGGTCAGCAACAGCTTTTCCGTCTATCAATTGCATAATTATATTTTTAAAAAAATTCTAAAAAAAATCCTCGTTATCGACGTTGTAACATTATTAACGAGAACTGAATTATTTTCTCATTCCCAATTTAAACTTGCCTTGGTTTTGAGTAACCATACGCATCATCTTACGAGTATCCTCAAACTGTTTCAAAAGACGGTTAACCTCTTGAATGGTAGTTCCACTACCCTTTGCAATACGCTGACGGCGACTTCCGTTCAAGATGCTTGGATTTGTACGTTCTTCTTGAGTCATTGAATAGATGATAGCCTCAATGCCTTTAAATGCATCATCATCAATTTCCACATCTTTCAAAGCCTTTCCAACTCCAGGAATCATGGATGCCAAGTCCTTCAAGTTACCCATCTTCTTTATCTGCTGAATCTGACCTAAGAAATCGTTGAAATCGAACTGGTTCTTAGCTATCTTCTTCTGCAAACGTTTAGCCTCTTCCTCATCAAATTGTTCTTGAGCACGCTCTACCAAAGAAACGATATCTCCCATTCCTAAGATACGGTCTGCCATACGTTCTGGATAGAAGACGTCTATAGCCTCCATCTTTTCACCCGTTCCGATGAACTTGATTGGCTTATTTACAACAGAGCGGATTGAAAGGGCAGCACCACCGCGAGTATCACCATCCAACTTTGTCAAAACTACTCCGTCAAAGTCTAATCTGTCATTAAATTCTTTAGCAGTATTAACCGCATCCTGACCTGTCATTGAATCAACAACAAACAAAGTCTCCTGTGGTTGGATGGTATTCTTGATAGCAGCGATCTCATTCATCATCTGCTCATCAACAGCCAAACGACCAGCGGTATCTATGATAACTACGTCATAATTTTTTGACTTAGCCTCGTTTATTGCGTTCTGAGCAATCGCTACAGGATTCTTATTACCCTCTTCTGTATATACAGGCACATCAATCTGTGTACCCAAAACGCGCAACTGCTCAATAGCAGCTGGACGATATACGTCACAAGCAACCAACAACGGTTTCTTATTTTTCTTAGTCTTCAACATGAAAGCCAACTTTCCTGAGAAAGTAGTCTTACCAGAACCTTGAAGACCTGACATTAAAATTACGGCTGGATTTCCTTTTATATTGATTTCAACGCTAGAACCTCCCATCAAAGTGGCAAGCTCGTCGTGAACAATTTTCACCATCAACTGACTTGGTTTAACTGCAGTAAGCACGTTCTGTCCAAGAGCCTTCTCCTTTACTGTCTCAGTAAAAGTCTTAGCAATCTTATAATTGACATCGGCATCAAGCAACGCTTTTCTAACATCCTTCAGCGTCTCGGCTACATTGATCTCGGTAATTTTTCCTTCTCCTTTCAAGATTTTGAAGGATCTCTCAAGTCTTTCTCCTAAATTTTCAAACATATTATTTATCTAAGCGTTAATCGTTATTTAATATATAGTTTCAAATCCTCTCTATCATACCGGATTCTCCATATCATGATCATTTTATACTAATGTGAGGAATTTTGTATGAAGTAACAGCATTAATCCATTTTTCTCTGTTGGAATCAACCTTTGATTGAAACTTGTCTGCCTTTACATCATATTCCCTCATCTTCATTTGTACTAGAAGAACACCATTATTTACCTTTGCATAACGACAGATATTCCATTCTGCCACCCTAATTTTCGCATCATCCACATCTATCGTAGTATATTCAATGAGAATATCACCATTGGCAGAAACCGTCTTATTATATTTTGCAACTGTACCCTCTTCCTTCTCTATGCTCAAAGATTCCATCTTTGCATCAGCAATGTCTGATGCCATCAAATCGGCATCTATAAAATCAAAGCTAACTTTAGAGTTGAAACGTGAATAAGAATCCTTCTTTGGAAGAAAATCCTCCACATAGCGCACTTTATGGGTTTTTGCAGACCATCGCAAAGTATATTCTTCACCATTCAGCACCAATTTTGGGATACCGAAAAAGTCCTTCTGCGCAAAGATAGAGGCGCTGCACAAAAGAAGTAAGCTTAAGAAAAAAAGTTTTATAGATCGCATATTTATAAAAAAACGGAAGGCGGAATACCCTTTGGGCATCCGTCTCCTATGTTTAAAACTATTCCATTTCCGAAGCAGCCTTAACAAAGGCTACAAACAATTTATGTGGTTTCAACACGGTACTCTGCAATTCAGGATGGAATTGCGAAGCAATGAAGAATCTGTGTTTAGGAATCTCCACAATCTCCACCAAATCATTGTCCGGATTAACACCAGAAGCAATCATTCCGTGATCCTCGAACTCTTTCAAATAATCATTATTAAACTCATAACGATGACGGTGACGTTCTTGAATCATCTCTTGTCCATATATCTTATAAGCAAGTGTATCCTTCTTAATATTACAAGGATAAGCACCTAATCTCATTGTACCTCCCATACCGGTAATATTCTTCTGGCTCTCCATCAAGTCTACTACATTATGTCCCGTCTTAGGATTGATCTCTGTAGAGTGAGCATCTTTGTATCCAAGTACGTTACGAGCAAACTCAATAACAGCACATTGCATACCTAAGCAGATACCGAAAAATGGAACATTATGTTCTCTTGCATAGCAAGCAGCCAAAATCTTACCTTCAATACCACGGTCACCAAATCCTGGAGCAACAAGGATACCCTTCATATCGCCCAACATATCATTAACGTTATCAGCATTGATATTTTCTGACTGAAGAAGGTGCAAATCAACCTTAACCTCATTTGCAGCACCTGCATGGACAAATGATTCCAAAATCGACTTGTATGCATCTGGCAATTCAACGTATTTACCAACCAAAGCAATCTTGACAATCTTCTTTGGATTCTTGAACTTATCCAAGAACGAGATCCAGTTTTTCAAATCCGGTTCCTTCGCATTAAGAATATCCAGTTTACGAAGAACAACAGAATCAAGGCCCTCCTCATGCATCAACAAAGGAACTTCATAGATGGTAGGAGCATCAATACATTGGATAACCGCACCATTTTCAACATTACAGAAAAGAGCTACCTTACGACGAACATCCTCATTCAAGTTATGTTCTGTACGTAACACCAACACATCTGGCTGAACTCCACTCTGTAAAAGGAACTTTACGGAATGTTGAGTTGGCTTTGTCTTCAATTCATGAGATGCCGCCAAATAAGGAACGTATGTCAAATGGATGCACAAGCATTCTTTACCTAACTCCCACTTCAACTGACGAACAGCTTCAACGTATGGTAAAGACTCAATATCTCCGACTGTACCACCAATCTCAGTAATGACAACGTCGTATTTCTTTGTGTTGCCAAGAATTTTAATGTGTCTCTTGATTTCGTCTGTGATATGAGGAATAACCTGAACAGTCTTTCCTAGATAATCACCACGACGCTCCTTATTGATAACTGACTGGTAAATTCTACCTGTAGTCACATTATTGGCTTGTGTTGTATTTTCGCCAAGGAAACGTTCATAATGGCCTAAGTCCAAATCTGTAACAGCACCATCTACCGTCACATAACATTCACCATGCTCATATGGATTCAACGTATCTGGGTCTATATTAATATATGGATCCAACTTTTGAATGGTAACTGACAACCCTCTTGCTTGTAACAACTTAGCCAAGGAAGCTGCAAGTATTCCTTTACCTAAGGAAGAAGCAACTCCTCCTGTCACAAATATGTACCTAGTATTCACTTGTTTATGTAATTTACAATTAATCTTACAAAGATCTCAATTTTTGCCGTCTCTTGCAAATAAAAAGCAAGAAAAAAATGCCACGAACGAATCAAATAAAACCAACTATCTCATTCGCTACAAATTACAGCAAATCAGCAAAAAATTATCGGCCAAGAAGGTTTTCACCAAACATTCCATTGGCTACGCCTACATTAAAAATCATCACACATAACAGGACCAATCCGTTTTTATTTCATGAAATTCACAACATCAATTATTATAAACAAAAAAGCCTGGCGATTTGTCAGCCAGGCTTTTCGTTATTTTATAGAAAGAGATATTAATAAGCGTTTTTGTCTCTCTTTATAGACTGCATAATTGTCATTAGAATAATACGAATATCAAAACCGAACTTCCAATTTTTGATATAATCACAATCTCGTTTTACTCTACCTTCCATTTGCCAGAGCTCTTTAGTCTCACCTCGATAACCTGTAACTTGAGACCAACCTGTAATTCCAGGTTTAACAAAATGTCTTGCCATGTAACGGTTAATCAAGCTACTATACATCTCTGTATGCTTTAGCATGTGCGGACGAGGACCTACAATACTCATATTTCCAAGAAGAACATTAAAGAATTGAGGTAACTCATCGATATTTGTTTTACGCATAAGATTACCAAAAGCAAATTTACGAGGGTCCTTTTTCGTTGCTTGTATTGTATCAGCATCTTTATTCACATGCATTGAACGGAATTTTATCAACTTAAATGTTTTACCGTTCAAACCGGTTCTTTCTTGTTTAAAGAAAATTGGTCCAGGACTTTGAATCTTTATAATAAGGCCAACAATAGGAACGATTGGTAATATGAAAATGCAAGCAAACGAAGAAACGACAAAATCAAATGAACGTTTCAATAGTTTATTACCCAAACTGTCTAATGGATATTCATGGTTAGTAAAAACCATTGTACCACATAACATCTCAGGTTTCATATTAAAATCGGGATTCTCCACATCAGAGGGTAATAAATACATACGAGTAGTTGTATTATCACAATAACTCAATATCGTATTAATATTTTCCTTATCCTTCCATGATAATGTACAATAAACGACCTCAAACTTATGTTGGTTGTCTGTTTTAGCCAAATTAATGAAATCAGATACACTACCCAATTTCTTCAACCATTTCGGAGCTGACTTAAATTCATCATCAGAATAATAACCTGCGATATAATAGTTTGAAATGATTTCGTTTTTAATGGTTTTGATAATCTTGTCCATTGTATTAAGATCACCAACAAAGACAGAGACCTTGCCGTTACTCAAATTAATTCTTGTCTTCCTTATAATCAAAAACTCAACAGACCTCAGTACGAAAAAGACTACAAACAATCCCGTACTAAACAAAACAGACATTAATAATGCATTACAAACATTAGGATTAAAAAGCAACAATATAAAGAATGCAACACATTGAATAAAGGTTATTCTTATTGTTCTAATTACTACATCATAATATGTAGATGTATATTTATAAATGACAGGTGCATGTAATGCTTCTGCAACCAATATTGAAATATTGGAAACATAAAACATTTGGGAAACATTAAAATCTTGCTGAACATTGTAACAAAATTCGCACATGAGTTGACATATGCTAAATTGATACAAGTTGAAAATGACTATATCAAGAGCTATTACAATCCATTTCAGCAAAACACTACCATCATCTAGTTGTCTCATACTTTGATCTATTGATAGATTAAATAAACAAAAAAAACTAAAATATTATCACAAAACACAATATTTGCGACAATAGAAGATTTTTGCAAATATAGTCAAAAATTTTACAATATATAATAGCTCTTTTTTTTAAAAACATTAATAAATAACCTTCACTCATCTATTCATAGACAATTTTTTATGCAATTCTTAACTAGCAAACGTTTATGCAAATTATTTTTTGTTCATAAGATTAACATAAACTTCATATGTTTGGTCTGCTATATCATTCCAATTATACTTACTCATATCGTAAGTTAAACGTTTATTTTCGTTTATTTTATGTTGGAGTTTTTCTGCAAGTTGGTCAACATCACCACAACGGAAATAATCTTCTTCTTGTAATCCAACCTCTTTGTTTGCTGGAATATCACTTACAACCACTGGTAAGTTATAGCTCATAGCTTCCAGCAAAGCTATTGGCAATCCCTCATGTGAAGATGGCAAAGAATAACAAATGGCATTACTAAGTAATGAATGTAACTTCTGACCTTTCACAAAACCAGTTAGTACAACCCCATTTTCACGTGCCAACTTTTTCAAACTAAGCGAATATTTATCTTCAAAATCGTTATCACCTGCTAAAACAAGTTTTATACCTTCCTGTTTTATTTTCATGAATGCTTTTACTAAATCATCCAACCTTTTTTCCGGAACGAATCTGCACATTCCCAGAACATATTTTCCTTTTTCTATACCAAGTTCCGAAAAATATTCAGGATAATCGCAGATATCAGGTTTGGGTACACCATTATAAATTAGATGGACATTTTTTTCGCGACCATATTTTCGTGCAATTAAGTCTTTAATTACATTTGAAATAACAATCACGTCATCAGCAAACGTACACCCCATACGTTCACCTAACTTCAGTATTGTCTTTGCTACTAATCCCCATTTATCTCTATCATAATCTGGGCCATGATGGGTGAAAACAACTTTCAATCCTAAAAGTTTCGCGAAAGGGGTTACCAATGCAGGACCAATTGCATTTACATGTAATATATCAGCATTAGCTTTTTTTGCGGCATATACAGCTCTGAAAGTATGTATAATCGTCTCAAAAGATTTCTTTTTCGGCGTTTCAACATCTAACAATTTAACACCATGCCATTCAGTAAGTGAATCATTAACATAACAAGTACGGCGAACAACTGTCACATCCGCACCTCTTGTTACTATACGAGGAAACAATTCCTCAACATGTGTCTCTACACCACCCATAATATTAGGAATACCACGGGTTCCTACTACAAATATTTTCATATTATTCATTTCAAGCCCAAAAACATACGTACTAACTTGTTGGGTATTTTTTCCACTCCCTTAGACACAAGCACTGGAATATAAAGACCAACTAATACACTAGCAATATACAAAAGCCAATAAACTGATGTGTGTTCAACATTTAGTTGGCGATAAAGATACCTTATTCCCATTTGAAAAAAAATACCCATCAAGAATATCTGATAAGTATAATTTCTAAAGGAAGAATATAACTCAGGAAATATTTTTGATAAATTGACACAAAAAGAAAAAGAAAACAAAATTCCAATTAGAGCAATAAGCTGTTCCGGCACATTCTTGTAATAAGACAAACAGATAAACAATAAAAAAAAGACCAATAAAGACCAAACAGTAGATATATACTCAGTAAAACTGTATTTACAGACCAACACACCAGCATAAAAGAAAGGTAACATATATGCCACATGAAATAACTGAAAATAATTTGTATCTACTCGCCATATATTCATAACAATAAAAAAAAACAACAATCCCATCTCGTATGATATTTTACTATCAGCTAGACGATAAATAGGATACAACAACATGATAACAAGCAGAGAAATCACAAACCACATTTCTCCTAAAGGATTAATTCTATAGAACAAAAAAGTATCGAAAAAACAACTCCAAGATAATTCTGCAGGATGTTTCATAAATGATGAAAAAATCACTTTTGCTAGAAACGTAAAACATGTAAAAAAAATCATTGGAATATATAGTCGCTTTAGTTTGTCAACCAAAACATCACCATATTTCCATTTTTTCTTAATTCTAGTCATATAAAACAAATAAACAGAAATAAACATAAACAACGGCATATGAAATCCGTATATCATTGTATGGATCCAATTAGCTAAAGGATGGTTAGGATCAAAAACCTCATTATTCAAATCTACATGTCCTAAAACCACCAAAAACATACTCCATCCCTGAAGCACCGCCAGCCATGTTATTTTATCTTTCATTCGGAATCTCTATAAAAATTCAAGTCTCCCTGTTCCGGATCCTGCCCTACATTGTAATACTCATAATCCAGACAAGCAGGTTTACCTTGTAAAGAACGAAGTTTATTCTTCAATGCCCATTTTGCAGGATACTTGATATACTTATGCATTACAGGACTGGCAGTTCCTACCATCCAACAATTCTTAGGACATTTACGTACCTTTGCACGAACTAAATCCGCACGTTCACTATTCCATATTGTCATAAAATCAGCATCATGAATATTTCCCATACTCCATGTTTTTGGAGTATCACTTTCTGCTGGTTTTAATTTATCATTTGAAACGTTATTTGGATCAGAAGCCAACTTTTCATTAAACTCAGCAACTGTCATATCATCTCCGTCTATTTTTTGTTTACTAGCAGCATCTTTTCCATCCATACGAGTTTCCAAACCATTACAAGGCATCACCTCACCCCACGGATCTATAAAGAAGTTTGCCATTCCTGCCTCGCAGGGCAACATTCGGCGTTTTCCTTCAACATAATTGATTAACCCCATATTAAACCATGCACGGAACCAACTTTTAGGACTTTTCTCTTTCAATTGCCATTCGATAAGTTGCTTAAAGTTATTACAAACCTCATCATGGTTAGTAATAAAATTATCTCCTTTATGGAAATAATAAGAATTATGGAAAGCTGCAGTTGCAAACTCCATACCCATGGATAAAGATAATTGATAAAGGGATAGCATATCTTTAGAATTATAATTGCTTACGGTACAACCGAAACCAATATCTTTCAATCCCATCTCTTTTAATGTCAACAATGTACGCAACGCCTTATCAAAATCACCTTGACGTCCACGTAACTCATCATTCTTACAACTTAAACCTTCTATTGAAATTCGAATTCCTATATTTGGAAATTTCTTTGCCAAAGCTATCACTCTCTCTTCAAACCATCCTGAGGTTGAAATCACAATACGATCTGTATGTTTATAACATTCCTCTACTATTTCATCAAGATCTTCACGAATAAAAGGCTCTCCTCCAGTTAAATTAATGAACTTCAATTTAGGAAGGCTTTTCAAATCTTTTGCCTTAATTTCATCATGCTTATTTGTTGGATTTTTCCATATATTACACATAACACATCGCATTGGACAACGATATGTCAAAATAATTGATGCATCAGTAGGTGTTGCTATTATATTTGCCATTATATATCTTAAAAATTTCGTTATAATAAAAATCCGAATTATATCTATTTTGAGAGTCTTTTGCAATACTATTATAATCAAAAGACATATTCCACATCCGCTCTATTTTAGAACTTAAATCTTCAACATTCCTTGAATCAAAAATCATTCCATTATTTTGATTTATTAAATCTGGAATACCTCCAATATTTGCACCTAGTACAGGAGTGCCAAGACACTCTGCCTCAATAACAGACAAAGGATTATTTTCATACCATTCTGAAGGAATAACAGAAAAACGCGCATGTCCGACTAAATCTTTAATCTCATCCCAATCCCTATAACCTACAAATTCAATATTTTTTGATGCTTTCCCTTTTAATTCTTCCATTAAAGGTCCACCACCAATTACTTTAAGTTTATATGGTAATTTTGATGCAGCAGAGATTAATGTATTTATCCCTTTTTCATGACTTAATCGTCCAATAAAACAATAATAATCGTTACGTTCTATGTAATTATCGCATTTACATTTTTCAATATCTATAAAATTACAAAGAGTAACAAGTTTTGAAGAATCAAAACCTCCTTGTTCCATTTTTTCTTTCATAAAAAAAGATGGACAAATAAACAGATCAGTACAATTCTCCAATCTTTTTTTATTCCATCTTTTCGCCTCACAATAAGCTAGCACACTAGCTAGCAATGAGTTTTTCATGCACTTATTTTTTAGCACATGACGTTTGTCAGAAAAGCATTTTTCACAGATATCATTCCCTTTACAAAGGCAATCGTATCGAGGACAGAGCAACTTATAATCATGCAATGTCCACACGACTCGAACACCTCTTTTATGTGCCAATTCTGCTACAACAGGTGATATCTGAGTATGTATATTATTCAAATGTACTACATCTGGTTTAAAATCATCTAATAATTGATTAAATTTTTTAATTACTTCTGACGTTCCAAATGGACGTGTAAAAGCCTTTATAAAACCAGTACCTATGGAAAAGCCAATTTCAGATGGAAAATATTTACTATATTTTGTTTCTAAATTTTCAGAATATTCCATTGAAAAAACAGCCACTTCATGTCCATTTTTATTCAGCAACTGCTCCAAATTCAACACATATATGCAATCTCCACCGCGACGGTAATAGAACTTATTTGCTAAAAGTATTTTCATAAAACTTTTTTTGATTTAGAAAAAAAACATCTCTTATTATTGTATAACAACAAAAAAAAGAGACTATCTACAAGTAATTTAAAACTAATGTGATTAATATCTCATCAAAGGGTTAAAACAATAAAGATTTAGTATTCAAAGACTCTATCATTTCCCAAACCCAATCGAACAATATAAATTTTTCTATTTTTTTTATCAATTGCAAGAACATCAAACGCAGATTGATTCGATGTATTCTCCTGATGTACATACACTTGACCATCTTCAGACCTACAAGAAGTCCAAAAACCTGCCTGCAAAGTGGTCATGTGTAAAATACCATTCTCCATTAAATGCTTATCGGCATGTAGATGACCAGCAACACAAGCGATTACATCCACCCCTTTCTGCTTACATTTCAGAATCAAATCCGAATAATAGGTATTACAATCTCCATTAGAAGAATATTTGACTAAAGGAAAATGAGAAAAAAACATAACCGAAAAATCACTTGGTATAGTGGCTAAAGCTTTCGATTTCAACCATGTATATTGAGATTCGTTCTTTTTCGAATCAATAACATCCAAAAACACATACCTTATTTTCGATTGCTGATCATCATAATATGCCCAATTATTCGGAGTATCTATGACATAGTCTTTTGACAAATGAGAAGTAACGAAAGCATAATACTGCGCAGACGTCATACCAAAACCATTTCCTGTTCCTGAATAGTTATATTCATGATTTCCTCTCAACAAAAAAGTAGGAGCATTCATCCACATAGAAAGAGACAATGCATCCTTTACACAGGAAATGCCTTGTTCCTGAGTCTGCCCTTTATATTCATCTATACTTAACTGAATATAATCACCTCCAAAAACAATCTGAGAGAATTGGTATTTCTTGGATAAACTATTTAAAACACAGGATGCTTCATAGATTCCTTTTCTTAAAAGGTTTTCATTATAACCACTGCCAATCGACGAATAATGAAGATCTGTTATAAAGCCAACAAAAACACACTCTTTTTTTCCTAGAAAATCTAACTTATAACATGATTCATTATATTCATTTTCCCAACAAGAAGGTATTTCCGAACAAGAATCAAATGAATAAGAATTACCTTCATTTTCCTTTTCACAAGACATTACTGTAAAAGAAAATGAAATAAGAGATAAAAAAATAAGAAGACGAAACATAAACATAATTGATCAGTATGACCAAGATTTTTCAATTAAGATAATAGCGATTACTCTTTCCAATAAACATTATTTATAGCATGCGGAGACACCCTTTTATCCTCTCTGGGCAATTGCATGTAATCGCCATAGACCTGTTTGAGAAAAGCATCACGATTCTTTATGCACATGAAAGAGCAATCCTCAAAAGGGACCATTTCAAAATCCTCGAACAGTGAACGCAAAAAAATCCCTTTTAAAGTGCACTCTGTACCGACAGCCATACAAACATATTTGGACCCATTGTCATTCAGTTGTGCATACCTTCTATTAAGTTTATCAACAAGTTCTCTCAAAGAATAGAAAGATACGGACAAATTAGCCAACCTTATCAATATTTTTTTCCACCATACATTTTTATACGAAGGACGGACTAATTTATATCTGAATTTTTTCTTCAAAGGCATTACAGACGACATAAAATTCAAACATTCCGAATAATCATCAAACATATCATCCAACGGAAAAATATCTATGTCAACTCCATGATTTTCAAGTGC
The DNA here is from genome assembly GCA_023227695.1 of Paludibacteraceae bacterium. Lineage (GTDB taxonomy): Bacteria > Bacteroidota > Bacteroidia > Bacteroidales > Paludibacteraceae > RGIG10190. Next base: position 22,233 of record JALNVE010000005.1, on the reverse strand, counting down.
TGTATTCTCTTCCAAAACCGTACGAGAATCGACAGCTTTTGCGAAAGGATAACAATAATCTATATCCTTTCTACTATCATACACATTTATATATTCATGCCTGAAATTTCGTACAAACACGTCATAATCTTTTCTAGGCATAATTATATCAATATCATCATCCCATGGAATAAACCCACCATGACGCACAGCTCCAAGCATAGAGCCATATGCCAAAGTATATTTTAATCCATTATCAACACAAAACTGATGAACAGTTTTCATGATATTCAACTGAATCTGCTTCAATTCATCGAGAGAAATATGTCTCATATTTCATTTAGTTTACTCATACCCCATTCATAAACCATATTTAACTTTGGAGTATCAACATTATACTTTTTTGCTAAGTTGACTAAAAAATAGAGCCCAAAAGGAAAGTCTTCCGTGAAGTATCTGCTACTAAAGTCCGGTATCCAACCTCCTTCAACTCTTTTCATAGGAGCTTGTATTGTCTGAAACGCCTTAATGCTTCTCAGCTTATTTGATAAACACTTTGCATCTGTTGATTCATAGTAATCTAGTAATGTCGGAATAACAGACTTATTCATAGGAAGCTTGTCAAGCAATGACATAAACTCATCATCCATATCTATCAACAACTGAGCAGATTCTTCATCCCATTCTTTATAAAAAAGAATACAGTCGTCATACTTTTGACCAGACCAATCACGCCACATTGAAAAGAGGCGACCTGTATGAAGGATCGGATTACTATTTGTCAAGCTAGCTTCTAGATAACTACCAAGCAAAGATGTCTGTGTATGAAACAAGTGTTCTATAGTCAGCCTGAACGAATCCGCTACAGGAACATTTTCTACAGCTACCGCCAAACTTTGCTTATAGCCCAAAAGAGTTGCTGATTGACCGTACTCTACCAAACGAGCTATAAATGGTACCCGTTGAAATCCGAAAAGTCTTGCATCTTTGCCCAACACATCATGAGCAAAAAAAAAGAAGCCTGTACTTGAAACGATACTTCCCAATACTGTAGACTCTGAAATATAGGGTTTTACGCGCAATAGAGTATCTTTAATGAGAAATCCTGGCATGCAAAAGAAAACTATATCAGAACCAGGAATGACATCGGCTGGGTTATCGCTTATTTTGCTTATACTCCCCTCATACCGTTTACCATTGATATCCGATACAGAGATATTATTTTTCCATAACTCGGGACGACTTGTAAGTAACGATACCAAAACACCATCTTGCGAAGATAACACACCGATACACACATGACCTAAAGAGCCACCCCCACAAATGCAAATTTTCATTTCTCCAATACTTTTAATGCTTCAACCAATTTTGTGTTATCCTTATGATTCCTCACTGCGATTCTAAGATATTGTTTGCCATCCAATCCCATTTTAGAACTGCAATCGCGAATTAAAATATTGAAACGTTTCAACATTTGAATCACAAGGCTCTCTGCCTTATAAGGAGGAAGTAACTCACAAAGGAAATAATTTGCTTGAGACGGCATCACTCGCAAGAAATTCACCGACTCCAATTCTTTTTTGAAATTATTTCTTTCTTCAATAAACTTATTGCATGCTCTAACGTAATCCTTTTCATACTTATTGAAAATTTGCATAAAGTATTCCGCAAAGCTGTTCAGATTCCAAATGCTAACTTTTTTCTTCATATTGGAAATCAGAAGCTTGTCTGAAGAACACAAGATACCAAGTCGCAAGCCTGGTACTCCATAGCTCTTGGAAATGCTCTTTATTACAACCATATGAGGATATTTTTCAAGCAATTCATTACGAAGCATAGTATTATTCTGCCAATTATCACTAAAATCAACAAAACTTTCGTCAAGAACAAAGCGTAATGACTTTCTTTCACACCATTCAGCAAGCTTGAATAGTTCGTCTTTCTTAATGAAATTTCCAGTAGGATTATCAGGATTAATCAGCAAAAGTGTACTTATCTCCTTGTCACCGAAATAATGCATCAAATCTTCAGCAGAATATCTATAGTCGGAATTTTGGGGGACAAAGGGCACCACAAAATCCTTTTCCAAACGGTTAGGATACTCTTCAAAAGTAGGACGGATAATTCCAATTTTACCATTATCTAACTCCATCAGGCACTTTATTAATTCTGCTGCGCCATTACCAGGAACTATATATTCCTGACGAATTCCCCAACACTTACTTGCCAACAAAGAATTGACCTGCATTCCAGAAGGATACTCTGTGAGCAAAGTTTTAAAATTAGCCTGCATTTCATCTAATAATTTAGAAGATGAAAAATAAGGATTAACAAGATAACAATAATCTAACATTTGAGGGAATCGCCAAAAACCGCCATATCGTCCATAATATTTATTAATTATATCCTTATCTTCGGCAAAAACAGCTTCTGCGATATCCAAATCCTGCTTATCATCTATTTCATACCACTTCTCGTTTGTTATAGGCAAGGCCTTAAGATCTTGATTATTTAAGAAAGTTATAATACGAAGTACGTTTTCATAGTATTCATTATTACCGACCGCCTTACTGTAAGCCTCTAAAAATGGTACATATTTATTATGTGCGAAATCTTTAGAAAATTTGTAAATATTCACGGTCTTGTAATACTTTCCAACTTCATTATAGTCAAAAGCCGCTTTAGGAACAAAATTCACAATATTATTATCCTCATCAATACAGACCATTGTACCATCCATCCAAGTCTCATATTTAGCAACCAATGCCAAATTAGGGAATGAATTATCAAGCAGTAACTTAAACATGCCATCATCAAATATCAAATCACTCTCTACCAACAAAGTGTCATCTTCTTGCAACTCTTCCTTCGCTAATGTCAGAGAATAAATATTATTGGTCTTATCGTAAATTGGATTATTGACATACTTTATACTCAGTCCATGATAACTATCACCCAAATAATCCATCAATTCCTGCCCTTTGTACCCGATGACAATCACCACCCTATTCAGTTTCAGATTCAACAATTGAGAAAGCATACGATCTATCAACTTCACGCCATTTACTGGCACCATACACTTAGTATTGTTCTGAGTATATTCACACAAACGCTTACCCGTTCCAGCCGCTAATATCAGTGCTTGCATAACTTTATTTATATTTACAACTATGTTTTTCTAATGCCGAATAATACTTTATAAATATCTCCATAGGAGTCTTTGTAGTCAGAATAGAAGAACATGCATTCCTATCCCCTATGGATAAAATATAGTCGTCATTAGGTTTCGGTTTCATTAATCCTTTTACTCTATGAAATAAAAAAACTTACAAAAAAAATTAATGAAATAATAAAAAGACAAAAAAATGAACAGCAATTTATTTCCTTTTGAATAGAAGATAATGCTTCCCTTCGCATGTGCGTGTCTAGTCGCAGTCAAAACCATAGAAAGTTATCTACCAAAGAGGCCCTCATAATGTATAATAGATATGTCAGCATTAACATAACACTTATATCCCAACTTATTAAGAGTATCTGACAATGTTATATCTTCTGGACAGAAAAAAAAACGTTCATCAAACCACCCTACTTTTGAAAATATTTTTCTTATTAGGAATTCCAAAACGACATTTCATGTCTGTAATCCAATCTTGATAAGGACGTCCACATACCTGAGTAGAATTATCAGGATTGACAATTTTGGGGCTCAGAATTGCGACATCTTCAGGCAGGCTATCCAGCGTAACTAAAAGCCTATCAAGAATTGGCATTTTCATCTCCGTACATCATTCACCACAAAACAATAATTTCTCTATAAAACAAGATTTATCATATTGTCTTTTTATACAAGAAGCTACAAAGATCTCTTAACTTATTTCTTATTTTTAAAACAAGAATATTCAGATTCTTGTTTTCGTCAAAAAGCATAGGAGGCAAATAGCCTATCTTATACTTATTTCTATAATGATGAAAATAGACATTCAACAAACGCTCTGAATAGAAGCCGAACAACCTTGGTTGATAAGGATCAGCAGGAATGGTCAAACGCTTCTCAAACTCAAACAATATATTGAACAACCATTGAGAATAATCCGCAAATATTTTCCTTTTCGAAATCAATATATTAAATGGTGTATATGTATTACCATTTATAACAACCTCTTCATAATCCGATTTAAAATCTGGATAAAGTTCTTCCACAACATTTGCCAAAATGTTCACATCATCACGAACATGAGCCCTACAAAGCCCATCATAAATAGGAATATGAAGTTTCTGTTTATTTGGCAATATGACATCATATTTTGCAATAAGATCTTTATCTATTTTAGAATGAGAAAAAAGATAATCTTTGTCCACATGCAGATAATCCCTAAACTTAGTAATAAAAGATGGATGGAAATCCAAGAAACGCCTATAATGGAACAAGCCTAGATAATCAGCATCAAGACTGTTTTTCCATATCCAATACATTGCCGTTAATTCGCAATACCATGGATTCTTGTCGCTTATATTATTACCTGTATCATCTCCAATATAGCCCAAATCAACATAAGAGGAGACCTTACCCAATTGAATGGGAATATATCCTTCTCCACCAACAAAATGGTCTTTCTTGTGAAAACACACAAATATCTTTACATCCATCTCTTTTAATACTATCTCTGAAATATTCTAAACCAATAACTTAAAAAACAAAAGACATGACTTTTTCTATAATAGGAGCCATATCGTAATACTTGTATTCGGCCAATCTACCGCCAAATATCACGTTCGAATGTTGACTAGACAATGAACGATATTTATCGGCAAGATCATTATTACAAGCATCGTTAATCGGATAATAGGCCTCCATGCCCGGTTTCCATTCAGCAGAATACTCTCTACTGATAATGGTCTTAGGACATTTATAAACCTCATCTCCAAACATCTCAAAATGCTTATGCTCTATCACACGAGTATAAGGAATATCTCTGTCTGTATAATTAACGACAGCATTAGCCTGATAGTTAGGAGTATCTAAAATCTCAGTTTTAAACGTAACCGATCTGAACTCCAGATGTCCATATTTATAATCAAAAAACTCATCCAATTGTCCCGTATAGACAATCATGTCTGCTAACGACTCGAAATATGATCTATTTTGAAAGAAATCAGTATTAACATTTGTCTCTACACCTTCTAGTAAACCGTTGATCAAGACATTGTATCCGCCAACAGGAATACCTTGGTATCTATCATTAAAATAATTATTATCGAAAGTCATTCTTATAGGGAGTCTCTTGATAATAAAAGCAGGCAAATCAACACATTTCCTACCCCACTGCTTTTCTGTATATCCCTTTATTAACATTTCGTATATGTCCTTTCCTACTAGCATAAGAGCCTGTTCCTCCAAATTTCGAGGATCACAGCCTTCCATTTTTGATATTGCCTCAGCACGTTGCTCATCTATTTTTACCTTTGCCTCGTTTGGCGTCTTAACATTCCACATCTGATAAAATGTGTTCATATTAAAAGGCAAATTGTAAAGTTTGTCCCCATATATGGCAACCGGAGAGTTTGTATATCTGTTAAACTCTACAATTGAGTTGACAAGATTCCAAACCTTTTTATTATTAGTGTGAAAAATATGAGCTCCATATTTATGAACGTTTATGCCTTCACAACTTTCACAATAAACGTTTCCTCCCAAATGATGACGTTTGTCGATGACAAGGCACTTTTTTCCAGCCTTTCTGGCAAAATAAGCAAATGTTGCGCCAAATAAACCAGAGCCAACTATCAAATAATCGTATTTAGACATTTTTTTTGAATTAATCTTTTAATCCTCATTCAAAGCATCTCTCAATGCATTAATATAACCATGTCCATACTCCAAGTCTGGTTCCATGTAATTACCCTCTCCCCACTCATTCCAAGACATTAAGAACAAAATTTTATGCTCGTCTTGTTTGTTCTCTATCAACTTCAAAGCCTTTTTAACTTGTAAATAAAAGTATTTTGGATTATAATTATACCAAACTACTGCTTTGTTTCCACTTCTTGGAGTTCTATCCCAATTAGGTATAAGAGTCGGATATACATTTTCCTGGGCATCTTCTTCTGCAAATAGCAATTGTGAAATTTTTTTATAATCATATTTACGAACTGGCTGCCACTTTAATACTTTTAAAAGAAACTTACTCCAATACTCTTTTATGATAGATACAACAAAACTATCATAACGGATCCGAGATAAAGTCATTCCTCTTGAATTTACAGCATCAAAACCTAAATCAAAGACTCTCTTGTATAAAATATTTGCATTCACAACCATACCTTCGTTACCATATTTCTTATTATCTTCGAAAGAGAAGATATTAGCATTATCCTGAATACCAACAAAATGAAAACCCAGAAGACCTTCTTTTTTAGCCAATTCATTCCAAGTGTCCATAAACTGTTTTACATTCTGAGCAGCCAATGGCATATAGATTACAAAAAGAAGTTTGTTATCTACCTTAATATATCTATTATCTTTAAATGCTTTCAATAAAGAATAAAAATGATTTTCATTGTCTTCTTGACCTGGATAAGTCTGTTCCATGATCATCTTATCCTTTTGCATTGTTTTGCCAGCCACCCACGACTTTGTACTCCATGAGTGATTAGCCCAACCTAAGCAAAAAGGGAAATCTGGATGTCCAGAATCCACTACTTCATTGAAGATGTTTTCCAAAAGCTGTTTCCCATTACCAAACCAGTAATGCCAGTAACAGAAACCTTCTATTCCAGCTTCCTTGGCTAACTGAGCCTGCTGTTCACGAACTTCAGGCATACGAAGATCGTAATAACCCAGATCAGCAGGTACATGAGGTTGCATATGACCTCGAAATAAAGGTTTTGCTTTTCCTACGTTTGTCCACTCCGTGAAACCTTTACCCCAAACCTCGTCATTCTCCGGAATCGGATGATATTGAGGAAGGTAAAATGCTATTACTCTTGCCTTTGACTTCATATTTAATTTTTGATTTTATTTGCTTTTAACATTACTGCAGGATTTCCTCCGACTACAGAATATGCCTCAACACTTTTCGTTACAACAGAATTGGCTGCAATGACCGCCCCATCCCCTATTGTTACACCTGGTAATATTGTCACTTTTTCGCCAATCCACACATTCTTTCCTATATCAACACCGCCCTTTGAAACCAGCTGACGCATTGCAGGCCTTACTTTCATCGATTCTAAATCAGTAAGTCCATGTGAGTTATCTGTAATCGTTACCCATTTACCCGTCAACAAACCATCACCTATTTTAATGTTATTTATAGCTGTTATATTATTATAATCACCAAATATACAATGATTTCCAATCTTAATAGAAGGATATAAAATTTGACGTTTTATGCCAATTTCGTTTGCCTCATTATTCTCATATACATAAGAATCCCACGCTGTAATCACTGTACCTTTGCCAAATGTGGAATAATTACCAATTGTTATATAAGATCCTCCTGCAATATAACCAAAATTTTCAAATAAGCATTTTTCACCAACCTGCTTAAATTCATATTTGATCCAATATCCATATAATTTCTGTTTTTGCAAATGAAGGAACAAACTAAACTTATAATTAAAGAAAAAATGTAACAACTTTATCAAAAAATCTACAAATTTCGTTAGTATTTGCTTCATAACAAGACTAATATATATAACATAAAATTAAAAATACAATGTTGCTTATTTTTTTAAAAAAATTGAGATTAACTTCAATTTATTTAAATGGTTTTTATTTTAAATATTTTTTTTAAAGCTGATAATTTGCTATCCAACTTGATTTTATGATAACTCATACCAAATAAAATCGCATAAAACCAACAAAAATACCGAACGCCAAAATCACCAGTAATGATTGAATAGACAAAATAATAACATGTTAAGCACTGTAATATTATTATATCATTCTTGTCTTTTAATATAAACTTAGGGATAAATAATAACATCAATGCATAACTAACCCATATTATGACTCCTAATATACCACTATCACAAAGAATGGTAAATATCAAACTTTCAAAAGCAAGTAACTCAGGATGATCACCTTCAGTCTCCATATAATATTCATGCCAATTATAACCTTTACCGACAAAAGGGCTATCTTTCATCTCTTTTAATGCAGCACCAAGTTGATTAAATCTCATTTCAAAACTAGATCCTTGACTTACAGATGCATTACCAGAAAAATCAAAAATTGACGAGACATAGCTGAATAAAAGATCATTTGTAGTGATCAATAGCAAGATTAACAAACATGTCAACCCCGAGTATAATAAAAGTTTTATTTGTCTTTTTAATAGCAGATAAAACACTACAGTTACCAAAAAAGCAGCTAAAACTGATCTCACACCACAAAACAACATATCAAGTGACAAAACAATCATTAATAGAATAAATGTGAATTTACTTATTTTATCCCTGATAGCAAAAAAGACAATGATTAAAGCTCCACAAACGAAAGCCCATATCATAGGATGTACAAAAGTAGATGAAATACGTCCAAATAGTCTGTTTGAGTCTGCAAACCAGTTTTCCAATAAATTTCCATCACTCAAAATAGAAAAAGCAAACACATAAGGATTCACACCTTCTGTTTGAGTTAAGATCAAAGCGTATATTCCTACAATAAAAGATATAATTAAGAAAAATCGAAGTAAAGTTTTAGTCATACCATCATTAATCACCATCAACCAGACTACCCACATCGTCAATAATCCATTTATAAAATCAACACGCCATTTGTCTAACTGAAAAGATATGGGTGTAGGAGATAATGGAATAAACAAACCTAGCATCAATAACAAAAAAGCATAAGGCGCAATTGCCCAAAATGATTGAGGAGAAAAAAGCATACGCTTATATTTATAAGATGCTACACCAAATAAAGCTAAAGACAACACAGTAACAGGGAAAAATCCTAACGTAACCTGAGGAATTAAAAAAAAGTATGACAGATATAATATCATACCCATTTTTAAATCAAAAAAAATAGTAATAAAGATTACTATAGAATAAAGTTTAACGAATCCTAACAACAAAGCATCCATTCTTTTATTCTTTATTCTTTAATACAAAAAGTTATTATTACAGAAAATTAGCAAATTAATGATTTGTAGCAAGTTAACAAATCATTTAAAATAGCCTTTTGATCATGTCTTTTTACTGCACAATTTCTAGATGCCAAACCTAATGCCGATCTTCTATCCTTGTCTGCAAACAATTCAATGATTGTCTGAGCCATCTCATATGGAGCGTTTGCGGGCAACAAGACACCCTCTTTTTCGTTTTCAATCAAAGATGGAATACCTCCTACATACGTCGCAATTATTGGCAATCCCAAATATTGAGCTTCACAAATAGAATTAGGACTATTGTCACAATATGAGGTGTGGACATACATATCTGAATCCAACAACTCTTCTTTCAACTTATCCGAATTGGTATAACCAAGCAAGACAATATTCAAATTTTCTAGTTTTACATTTTCTTGACTCTCTAAAAGTTTTTTTAATTGTGCAGGTAGAGATCCTGCGATTCTCCACTCAAAATTAACATTTCTCTCTTTTAACAGAACTGCTGTTCTAATTATCGTATCCAAACCTTTGAGTAACACCCCACACCCTGTCGTTATCAGCTTTATCTTATCCCTGTTCTGAGGTTTCCATTGGTCATTGTTAGCAATAAAATCAGGCCTTAAAGCTTCACTGCAATAATAATAAATGGATTGAGGATTATAGAGTTTAACCAACTGTCTATCCCATTTAGTACGACCCATATAATTTGAGACGTGTCTTAGATTATCCTCTTCCAAAAGATATCTTGAATAATATTTTTTTCTTGCCAAATAAGCTCCTAATTGATTTCTAACACACAATAATCCCATGCTAAAAACAACACTCCATTTATTGTAAAATGGAGGATATTGAGCATTATAATAAGGAGGAATAGATCCCTGAAGATGAGCAACAACTGGTTTATCCGTATACTTTACAATCTGGGGCCAATACCATTCCGTACCAAAAACATGGATAACATCTGGATTAAAATCCTTTACAACATCAAGAGCCAATGGTATCATTTTATCGACCAACGGCTGCCAAGAACACTTCAGTTTCAACTTATCATTGAAAGAAAACTGAGGACAAAGAGAATAATAAGTAACACCATCTATCATCTTCTTATCATTCGTCTTACTTTCAAAAGCTACCGCTAACTCTATGTTTGTATTTTCCTTAACAATAGCCTCCAATGAATCCTGCCATCCTGCTACCGGAGCACCTTCCGATTTAAAATTTGCAGGAACTGTCACTTCAAACCAAAGTACACGCATGTCTTAATTTTTTACTTTTGCCTTAAATATGAGATTGTTTTTTCCGATATTTTACGCCAAGAATAGTTTGATATGACATATTCTGATATAGTATCAAAAAAAGAAAAATCAGATGGCTTCTTTTCGTTCAAGAACTCTGACAAATTTTGACAACAAACATTAAAATCCAATGGCATCATCTTAATATATTGATCAGGAATATAAGAATTCTCAATCTGTTCAGAAGCAATCATAATGTTACATCCACATGCTGAAGATTCCAACAAAGCATTATTTGCAGTAAACCTTTTAACTGGCAAAAAGAGAAATGCCGACTTCCAATACAAAGTTCTCAACTCTTCGTCTGTTATGCCTGTAAAACAGTTTATTCTACTATCAGTAAAATATTTACGGTTTTCTTTGCTGCATACCACATTTATGATTTGATCCGGATTATTCTGCAACAATCTAATAAACACTTTATTGGCAATGTCAAAATCACGGAGCCAATCACCTACCATCAAAACAGAGCCGTTTTTTTCTTCTTTCTTGTCCGAAGGCAAATGATAGAAATCAGAACAGATGCCATGAGGGATATAAGTAACATTGTCATCGCACTTCAAACACTTAAACTTTTCCAATTCATTTGACGCCATTAGAATCACTTTATCAGTTCTTTTTACGCATTCACGGAACGAAGGATTATTTTCTGACCAAGCAAAAGGCTGATGAAGTGTACAAACCACCTTATGTTTCAATGTGCAAGCCAAAAACCATTTGGTTAATATATCTTCTCCATAAATAACATGAAAAATAAGATTTTTATTCGTCAATGATAGAAAAAAGACCTTTAGAAGAAAAAAAGGAATGATTCTATAACCAAAAAATTTATAACCAATCCTTCTCATCAAGTTTCCAAAAAACGACTTGGAACAAGCAAATTTGGAATACAACATCTGGCAATCCACATCATAATCATATGGCAAGAAATCCTTTATATGATTATATCCAGCATGAGTACCCTTATGATGAGGAAATACCAATCCTACATATACTAATTTCATGTCTTCTACTTAAATAATTTAAATTTCAAAGCATTAAATAACAACTTCAACATTGATACTTTTGAACGCCCAATTTTTTTATTCTCCTTAAACCAAAAGAACCAACTATTCAAAGCCTCAAAAAAATGATTTTTAATCTTGCCTTTAACCTCATTATCTATTGTATAATTCACTTTTTGTGAAATGAAATCAGGCATATCTCTTTTCAGCAACCCATAATAAATAACATCAGTTTCGTTTATCGGCTTTCTTAACAAAAAATCGTTATACCAACTTTTTTCCAACGAAATAGCCTCTATTTTTTCTGCAGCCCCGCCTACCGATGTTATGCTGTACTTATTCTGCCTATATTGAAAAACAGGAATCTGAGTATTTGCTATTCCTTTATAACCAGCAGCAATATACGATGTAATATCATCACTTGCCCATGCCAACGGAATATTAAAAAAACCGCCATTCTTTCTCAATACATCTGTACGATAAAGAAAATCTCCGATGTACTGGTTAAATCTTCCAGTCCAACGATGCCACATCATGGTATAAACACTCTCCCTAAGAGGACGAGGTTCCTGCATTTTCCAAACCTTGCTATCTTCGTCAATAATCTCGGTCCAGCCATGATAAATATCTAAATCCGGATATTTACTTATAAGTTCTCTATATTCCGATAAACAATTTTTTTTCAAACAATCATCATCTCCCATACAAATGACAAACTCTCCATTTGCATAACTAAGAAGTTTATTCCAATTCTCAACTATTCTAATTGCCCCTACATTCTTGTTGTTTTCATAATACCTTATTCTGAAGTCATTGTATTTTTCTACAACACCCTTAATATTCTCAGGACTGGCATCATTCAAAATGATCAGTTCAAAGTCCTCATCCTGTTGAGCTAAAACACTTCTAATAGCCTCATCAAAAAATTTTATTTTGAATGCAGGAATTAAAATTGTGAAATAAGGAGAATCAATTATCATTTTTAAAAAAAAATTGTATTACACCCTAATATACAAATACAAGAATTTAACACGTTATTAACGTCAAGAAAAACTTTCGATTCTCTTGTTTGAAAATATTAGCATAATAGACAAATAAAACATTGTAAAGAATATTCCCTTTATAAATCATGATTTCATTAATGATCGAAAATACATTTTATCATTATCTGTCAATAAGAATAAAATAAAAAATAAATAAATCACAGAAAACAAAATTCCTTTAACAAACAAAAGAATCCAATTAGAAGCATCAAACACAACAAATTGATTAATTATAAAATAAAGAGCTGCACCTAAAATCACATATGGAATAAATGAATACGAGAAAACTCGCCATGAACTGATGTTCATCTTCACACGCCAATAATAGAAGTAATAGAATACTAATTGCACTATTTGATAAACAACGAACGCCATAACTACACCGCCTACCTGATAATATGGTATGGCAAACCATGAAATCAGCAAACCCGTAATAGAAGCGACGACTGTGCTGTAAGTAATAGTTCGAATATCTGAACCTGAGAGTATCAAACTTGATATTGCCTGAATATGAACGCCAAGAGTACAAACAAGCCAAACATGTAGCCAAGGAATAAGGTAAAGAAATGATTTTCCCACATAAAGTTCTAAGACCTCGGAACATATCGTCATCATGCCGAAACAACAAAAACATAATACGATAGTGATATACTTTGTCCCATCGTATGCTATTTTATAAAATGCCTCTTTATTATGTGTTGCCACAACTTTAGCTGCAGATGGCAAAAGTACTCCCATAAATGAACTACCAAATATTGACACCACAGTTATCACGCCATTTAAAACACGATAATCAGCTACAGATTCTACAGATCCCTGTATTCCCAAGAATACAGGCCTAAGATTATAGAATGAAAATTGAAATATACTGAATGAAAATATATTTAAACAATAAGGAATAATTTCTTTAAAAGTCTTCTTGTCGAATTTTGGCAAAAATTTGACAAATGGAGTTTCCTTGCTTATCTTCCTCATATAAAATGGAATTATTGAGAATAAAGAAAAAGTAGTAAGCAGGAAATACCATAAAATGCTGAGATGACTAAATACAGTAATAAACAAAATAGCAAGTTGAAGTAGCTTAGGTAGCAGTGTGTATCTCTGAATCCAAGCTACATTTTCTGTAGCGCTAATCAGCTGACTAAAGCATGATACAAACCAACTTACAATTGCACTTACAGAAAGAATATAAAGCAAGTTTTTAAGAATCACATCCTGTTCGGCAGATAAATGGAACAACTCCTGTGTGAAGAATGATACTAATATCAGTGCTAATGCGTTTAATATGCCTATCACTCCATAGAAAGCAAGGCTAGTCTGAAACAACTTATTAGTATGCGACCAATCTTTTTTAGCAAGCCAATTGCTGAAAAAACGAACATTTGTAGAATTGAACCCCAAGTCCATTAACTGCATATACACATTAACTGACATTGCCAAACCAATTATTCCATATTCAGCTTTTCCAAAGTAATTTATCAATATTGGCACAGAGATAAAACCGTAAATTGCATTTATTAGATTTACAAGTGTACTCCAAACCACTCCTGATGCAACATTTTTTGCACTTCCCATTATTTTCTTCCTATTATTCCTTTAATCTTACTTTTTATTGATCTTTCAAACGATTGAGGAGCATTTTCAGATACTATCATTCTGTAAGCCTCAGCATCATCTTTATCAGACACAAAGATTTCAAAAACCATCGGTTTATCTGAAGACTTCAAGAACGCATTATATGATTCTGAAAATTCAGACTTATTCTTGGCTGCCATATATGAAAAATCGCACGTCTCTGCCCACCCTTTAGCATTTTTAAAATGATTGCCTGCAGCTATATATCGATTTTGGGCATTATTATCGCAATTGTAAAGTTTAAATTCCACACCCCCATTATTGTTAATCAAAAGAATGCGTACATTATTCTTAATATGTCTAATACCTAACGAATTCATATCATAAAAAAATGCCAAATCTCCGATTACTATAAAACAAAGCTCTTCAGTTCCCATACTCAATCCGAAAAATGTTGACATGCCACCATCTATACCAAATGCTCCGACATTAGAGTAACAAGTAATTGACGGATCAATATCAAACATGTTCCATATCCTCAAGCTATTAAGAATTGAGAATTGCATAAAACTATTTGCAGGTATCTTATTATGAATCTGTTGAGCGACATAAGCACTTGAGAAAGGCAATTCTATATCTAATTTATTTTTAGATATTTGATTTTTCCAATCTTCAAAATATGAGTGGGTTACATTTTCAGATGACCCTAACATAGAAAAGAACTCATACTCAGAACACTCATAGATTACCGTTAGTTTATCGTATGTGTCAACAACTTTTCCATCACATGAAACCAGCCAATGTTCAATTCCTTTGATTGAAGGTTGAGATAACATAGTATAAAAAGGGTAATCACCAGTCTGACCTCCAATAGTTATCATTATGTCAGGTTTAAGATTATCATTGAACGTATCTTTGCCCATGGTTAATAATTGGAGATTTCCTTCAACAATATATTTTCCTTTATAATTCGAGAGATGATTAACATATACTGCTACATCATAGCATTGACAAAATTTTTCTATGCATGCTTTAAGATTATCTTCGAAAGGCCTATGTTCTCCAATTACTAATAGAATTTTCTTATCTTTGATATTAATGCTTTTAAGATGATTAGCATTATATCTCTTGATAATGTGAAGTTCAGAAACTTCATCATCAAGAGGAAAATCAAGCCATGGAATGTCTAATTGGACAGGGCCGGTTGTGTGACGAGTTAATTCAAGGATTGCCTCATTTACTGTTCTCATACTGTGCAGATAATCATTTTCATCCACAAGATACGGCAACATATATGAAGACTTAACAGCATCATTAGGCAACGATATTTGATCAGGTGCCTGCATATACTGTTGATAAGTAAATCTTTGATGCTTTGACATCGTTATAGCTAATATAGGTGCATGCTTATAATATGCCTCAGTCAAACCTGGAATATAATTTCGCGTTGCTTGAGCGCTTGTGCATGATGTTACTATAGGCTCACCACTCTGCAAATATAATCCTATAGCAAAATACATTGCACTTCTCTCATCAACAATTGAGTAGCACGTAAAGAATTCATCATCTTGAACTGCATTTATAAATGGAATATTAGTTCCACCTGGACTAATAACAATTTGCCTTATATTGTGTTGTTTTAGCAACTTAACAACAACATCAATATTCTCTATATTAGTATGCATAAATCATTATTTTAATGAATAACCACCATCTACTAAAATGGTCTGACCCACCATAAAGTTACATGCATCGCTTATCATAAACGATGCAAAATCTGCTATTTCATCAGGCAATTGAACCCGATTAAGTAAGTTTTGATTACAAAATGTATTATTTCCTTGTTTTAAAGAAAATGCTTGCATTTCTGTTTTTACCACACCTGGAGCAATACCATTTACAAGAATGCCATATGGAGCCATTGCTAACCCCAAACCTTGCGTCAAACCACAAACATCCCATTTGGTCATTCTATATGGATATGTAGCACCTACAAAACCACCCTGTGAAGATATATTAATTATTTTACGATAGTTACTTGATTTATTAGCCTTCCAATATTTACAAATAGCTTGGCATAAGAAGAATGTTCCTTTTGAATTAGTTTCATATATCCGAATCCATTCTTCCTCTGTTACATTTGGGAAGAATGCTTTGGGCTGCAATCCTGCATTATTTATCAAAATATCAACATCTCCACCCAAAAGATTATTTGCTTCAAGGATTTTCACATCACATAGATTGGTTTCTGTAACATCCCAAACTATATATGACAATCTTTTATTTGATAATGAATCAATAACATTTTTTAATTTATCTTCATTACGGCCAGAAATTAACACATTAGCACCCTGAGAAATAAACTTTTTAGCCATAGAAAGCCCTATTCCAGAACCTCCGCCAGTAATTAGAATTCTCTTACCTTTTAGTAAATCCTTGTTTTCTATTGTCGTAATGTTTATTTCATTGAAGCCACCAAATTTATAAGTCTCCTTAAATGCTTTTATTGATTTGATAATTCTGTTCAGTTTACTTATAAAACTCATATTACCTATTCTTTACATGTAAAAATTTACAAATATCCTCTTCTAATCTCTTCCCTGCATCAGCAACAATAGTTTCCATCTGCCTCTGCTCTTTATTTTTCAAAACAGTTCTGTTTTCAAAATTCTGCTTGATTATATTAAGAATCTTCTCCTCGCCATCAACCTTCAAATCTACTATATGATGGTAATTAAGAGTATCCTCGAATAGACCATTAAACTTACGACTATACGCCATCGGAACAACAGGAACACAAGATGAAAATGCAGCTATAGTTGAATGCATGCGTGCTCCCATAAAAAAGTCTAAGCCAGCGATATAACTCTTTGCTTGAACCGGATCCAAGAAAAAAGGTGCCAACTCAAGATTAGAATTGTCATACATATCCTTGATTGCACAAGAGATTTCATAATCATTCTCCACACTGTGCATAGGTTCGACCACATGAGGTACTAAATGTAACACAACGTCAGGCATACTTAAAAAGAAATCTATGATTTTACGAACTACCTTTTGATAATCAGCATTCAATTTAAACTGATTATCAAGAGTATACCCTCCATTCCAAAGTAAAGCGGAAACATTGAGACCAACATGTACTTTATCCTTTTGTAATATTTTTTTACTATATGGCATAAAAAAAGCCACATCAATTATCTCTGAGACGCTTTTTTCAGGAAGTAAATTCTTGACATAATCATAACTTTGAGAATCCCTAACCAAAACAAAATCAGAAAACTGAAGAGCTGAAACAGCTCTGTTTCTTATTGTTTCATTATCAAAAGGACCAATAGTCTGAGGCAAGAAACAGTAATGTTTTTTATAAAACATCATTTTCTCACACCAATAAGTTATATAATTAAATCTGTCTTTTCCGTATATATCTGAAAAACTGTCACCCTGACCAATATCAAAAACATAATCTATAGACTTCAATATCTTATCTGACTTTTTTAAAATTCCTTTAAACAATTTTTTTTTCAGATTCACTTTCCATCCTTTATAAGGCAAATCAGGTAAAGCATTATAAATTAACTTCTTTCCACCTACAAAATCCAACTCATGCTCAGAAAAATCAGAATAACCACTATGTGACAAAAAAAAAGTATATGAATAACCTAATGAATCCAAAAGGTTAGACAACAAAAACATTGTGGAAACAGTTAATGCAACACATCCCTTGTTACCATTCACTACAACACAATTAACCAATAATATATTTAAATGCTTCTTCATATTATCCAATTATTCTCTAATCATAAAAAAAAAGCTTTCTTTGCCATATTTCGAATATGATTTTGTATGATATCGTTTAACAAAAAAACAAAATATCAATAAGCTTTGACGTTATATATATTATAATACGAAAAATTAGTTTTGGAAATTTTTCATCTTTAGGTTAATACGATGTAATCGCAATCAGTAAGTTCTATACCTGCGATCATTAAGCCAGGAAGTTCTATGAGCAATCTTTTTACCTTAGAGCCACGAGTCGTTTGCAAAAATCCATCATAATTATCGAGAGCTCCACCAACAATACGCACCCTTCGTCCACACATGGCAGAAGTTATCTCTTCAGGTGCATAGAAACGAGGTTTATTATCTGTATTCACAGCATGAATAAATCGATCCATATCTCTCTCAGAAACAACCATCGGAAAATGTTGTAAACCTTTGACGAAACGATACTGAAGTGTACTGATTTTCTCTATGATAGGATCAAGGGTCTCCTTAGAAGAATATGCAAATAATAAATCTTGAATGAAAGGAACCTTCTCTTTGATTTTTCGTCCTTTTCGAAGAACTATTCTTTCTGTCATTGGAGTGAAGATCTCAATATTGAGAGCATCTAACTGTTTATAAGCAGGCATATTGGCATTAGAACGTTTGAGGTCTCTCAAAACGAACCATTTTTTAGATATTTTTTCACTTTCGGGAAATTGTTTGAGTCCTGCTAAGTTATTTAAATCATTAGTAACTAAGCAGTTATATTGTTTATCCTCAAAAGCTCGGAGATTTACATCCCCTTTTGGCTCAACTTTCTTTGTCATGAAATCTCCACAAGCAAAATTATCCTCCTATAATAGGGAGAATTTAGCGACTGCAAAGGTAAGAAAACATTTCAAATACTCTAAATAAAGTCCATTAATAATAAGTTTTTGTTAATAAGTTTCTGGATTAATTTCACTAGACAAACATAAAAAAAAACTGGTCTGCAACTGAAATGCATCAGTGATAACAAACATCAAATTCAATCTATATTTATGTTATTTAAAAGGCTGAAACTTTCTTATCATTGCATCCAGATATGCTTTAATTGTCTTGAACCAAGCTTTCCTAACTATATCATTAAAATCATAAAACACACTCAAATAATCTTTACATCCACTTAAATCGTATGAATGTGGTTCATGGAAAACATTAAAGTTCTTATAACATTCAGCAATAAAGTCACCATTAGCATCTCTTATTGAAATAAACGTTTGAAGCGATATGCTTTTGCTTCGAAGAAGATTTAATAAAATAGCTGGATATTCGACTCCAAAAGCATTATAAAAAAGATATTTACCCTTTTTCGAATCATCAGTTATTATATCGCGGTAAAAATCAGTATAATTAATGACATACTTCTTTCGGTCAGTGAAATAAAAGAGTAACGTAGTATGTGGAAACAATGTGTTATATTCTAAATTTGGAGATAATGCATTAAAATCCTCCTTCCACATAGCTAAGCCACCTGACCATGACGAACCAAATGACATTTCTTTCACAAAGCTATCAAAAGAATCAAAAGTTTTCTCTCCTTGATTATTCTGTGTTGAATTCATAAAAAACGTTATGGGTTTTTCTTCCTCATTCTTATATTTATTAATATAATCAATGAAATTCTGAACTGATTTTGGTTGCATTAATGCTCTATGATTAATGAACTTCACAAACAATCCATCAGCTATTTTAAAAGCCTCAACCTGGTTCAAGAACAACTTTGCTGTCGTCTTTGCATAACGCAAATTTGAATGAGACCCGAAGTCTTTCTCAACAACATTTTTACACTCATCACCTTCACCATTGTCAGTTATTACAACTTCAAAGAGAGAATCATCTATATTTTGCTTGTAAATACTATCAACAACCTGGACAACCCATTCCGTCACACCATTTGTTGGAATTATCAGTGATAATAATTTTTGCATCAGAATAGTTTATTAAAATCCATATTGTTTTTTCATGAAAACTGCGGTAGCCTTAAGGCCCTCAATAAGACTTCTGTGTTCAAGCGTTCCAAAAACACTTTCATAACGACTGATGTCAAGATAATTTTCTGGAACATCTACAGGTCTTGATGGTGTATAATTAATTTTCAACTTAACATCAAGTGCATCTGAAACTAAATTCAGGAGTTCCTTAATGCTTGTTCCTTTTCCACTACCAAGATTAAATGTTTTCAAACAATCTTCACCATCATTTTTATCGTTAGCCACATTTATCAGTGCTTTGATCGCATCATCAATATAGATAAAGTCTCGAACTACCGAGCCATCTCCATATACTGTTATATCCTCACCTTTCAATGCTTTATAAACAAATGTAGATGCAGCTCCTAATACTCCATTTGGTCGCTGATATGGACCATAAGGGTTAGAAAGTCTCACGATTCGATAATCTAAACCATGCATATAGGAATATAGATAAATCAGTTTTTCAATGGTGATTTTCTGTAAACCGTATGAACTGATGGGATATGTAGGCATATCTTCCTGAAGCGGACACTTATCTATTTTTCCATAAACAGTACCACCAGAAGAGATAAAGACAAGGCGTTTTATCTTACTCCTAACGCAAGCATTTAAGAACAAAGCTGAAACATTAACATTCGCTCTTAACTCATCATAAATATGCAAATTTGATGTAGAAGGAACAGTAGTAGAAACCAAATGAAATACCAGATCTTGATTTTTAAGTATTTGATCGAAATCTGTTCCCTCTAAAAATTTAGCTTCTACAAACTTTGTATTGGGGAGATTAAGACTCTTTAAAGTGTCAAAATAACCCATCTCACCATCAACTAATGTCAAATTAGTTTTAGGAACACCAGATAATTGTATTGCTAAGTTAGTACCGATAAATCCAGCAGCACCAAAAATGGCTATATTCATATAACGTTTTTAATATAAAACAAACATTCCTTTTTCATCTCACTTTTTAAACAATTTTCGTTTTAGAAGCGGATATATGTCCTTCAACTTTAAATACAAGAAAAGATCTCTCACTTTCAAATATAAGACACTGATTTTAAAAGGAATGAACTTATATATTTTATAGCTTATATCTTTCTTAATAAATGATGATTTCGGATCAGCATCTACCTTCCTAAATATATCATCCATAGTAGTAGTAACAATCTCCTCATCTTGCACATAATAATAAGCAATGATCAATAATTCTCGGATTAAACCAATAAGAACTCTTCGTGCATATTGATTAATAGGATCAGACAACACTCCCTGTTTATTAGAGTATAAATTGAAAATATTATCAACCGTAGTACCAAAATCATTAAATTTTCTGGTTAATACAGCTTTATTCATAGATTGATCGTCTCGTCCGATATAATAATGATATAATGTCATATCATAGAAAGCTATACTCTTTGCTCCATACAATGGAGCAATACGAAGTTGCATATCATCATAACTCACATGTTCACTAAAAGAACAATACTCCCTCAATAATTTAGTTGAGAACGTTCCTTCATGAATAGAAAACAGATACTGATAATTTGTTTTATCAAGAAAATAAGAGAAAGACTCTACATTATAAGTGCTATCGTATTTGATATTCTCAAAATTGTGAATAGTTGCGTTATTCTCCCTCTCTTCTACTTTTTTAGTTAATACAATATCCGCAGTCTCATTTTTAAGTCTATTTATATAAATAGGATAATTCTTATCATCGAACCAATCATCAGAATCTAAGAAATGAATGAACTTACCTTTGGCTTCTGACAAACCAACATTACAACAAGATCCATGACCTCCGTTTTCTTTATCAACAATACGAAAGGTTTCTGGATACTTGGTCTCATAATTTTTCATTATTTCTAGAGAGTTATCCTTACTGCCATCGTTTACAACAATAACTTCTAACTGCTCTCTTTCTTCTTTCGTTGGCAATATAAGAGAATCTAAACAAATGCCTAGATATTTCTCCATATTATATACGGGAACAACAATCGTTAAAATTTTATCCATTATAGAATTTTTTATCCGAACAAACTCATTACTTTCTCAACCACTATATCCATGTCATAATATGCATAATCTGCCATACGACCGCCTATAATCATATTCGGCATCTGCTTTGCTCGTTCCTTATATTTAACGTACAAAGCTGCATTCTGAGCATCATTCACAGGATAATAGGGTTCCATACCTGGGTTCCATTCTGTGCTAAATTCTCGACTAATCACCGTTTTTGGACAATCATAGACCTCTTCACCAAACATCTCAAAATGTTTATGTTCTATAATTCTAGTATATGGAACCTCTCTCTCTGTATAAGCTGGATTCAAGCGGACAATGCAACCTCATTTAAATCCAAGTTTGTCAATTGTTTAAATTTTTGTAAAGGAGTCATATACCCTAATCTTTTCCTCGGTCTCGAGTTTAAGATGTTT